>JAYUZA010000523.1:0-3503 GCA_043752145.1 Flavobacteriales bacterium | reverse complement strand
GATACTTCTGCCGGTTTTACTTCTGCCATTTTATTTTAAGTTATTCGTTAATAGTTAATAGTTATTCGGGCGTGTGAGCGTGTCAGTTAAAACGGGTGTGTCAAATATTTAAGGTTTAAAAAGCCGGTACGTACGGATTTTTTGAAAATTCTTTTTTAAGGTCGTTTATTTTACGAGAGATACTTCCATCATATTGTTTATCGCCAACACGAATAATTAAACCACCAATTAAAGAAGGGTCAACTTTTTCAACAATCTCCATTTCACGACCTTCCTGTTTTTTTAATTCCGCCAAAATTTTTGCTTTTGTTTCAGCTTTTAAAGGCGATGAGGTAATGATCTCGGCAACACCAATGTTCTTGTACGCTTTGTACTGTCGAACAAAACTATCGGCTATTTCGTGTAAAATATTTTCTCTTCGGTGTGCAATGATAAGCTTTACAAATCCCTCAGCAATTGGGCTTAATTTACCTTTAAAAATAGCGTTCATCACAGCCTGTTTTTTATCAGCCTTAATGACAGGACTTCTCAACACAACCTGCAGCTCGTGGTTTTGATCACAGGTATCATCAATTAATTTCATATCGGCAAAAGCAACTTCAAGCGACTTTTGTTCGATAGCTAAACTCATCAATGACTTTGCGTAACGCGGAGCTGATTTAGTACCCTTCATGTTAGTTGAGGTTAATCTCGTTCACTAAATTATTAATAACCGCGTTTTGTTTGTTTTCAGCAGACAATTCGCTTTTCAATATCTTTTCGGCAATTTCAATTGACAATGTAGCTACCTGATTTTTCAATTCAGCGATAGCGGCCAACTTCTCGTTCTTTATCGATTCACGTGCGTTCAATAAAATACGATCGGCTTCAGTTGTAGCTTTTGTTTTTGCTTCGCTGATTATAGCGTCTTTCATATCGCGTGCTTCTTTTAAGATAGCATCACGTTCTTCACGTGCTTTCTTTTGCTCTTTTTCGGCACTTGATTTTACAGCTTCAACTTCAGCCAATGCTTTTTCAGAGGCTTTCAAGGCGTTTTCAATACTTTCTTCACGTGTTTTGATAGCAGTAAGAATTGGTTTCCATGCCAATTTTTTTAGCAGGAATAACACTACTAAAAAGGCTAGCGTTGTCCAGATAATTAATCCTAAACCAGGGGTTACTAATTGCATTTGGAATATATTTTAGTTTAAATTAAAATTCATTTAAAAAGAAAGGTGTACCAACCGTACACGCTTTCTTTTAATTTTGTTAGCCTAGTGCAACAAGTAGTCCTACAACGATACCGAAGAATACCGCACCTTCAACAAGGGCAGCAGCAACGATCATGTTAGAACGAATGTCGCCCATCATTTCAGGTTGACGCGCCATTGACTCAAGTGCCGAACCACCAATTTTACCGATACCGATACCGGCACCAATTGCGGCAACACCTGCGCCCAAAGCAGCAAGACCTTGTCCGGTGGTTGCACCGGTAGCAGCTTCCTGTAATAATACACTCATCATTTCCATTTTACTTTTATTTTAAGTTTAACAATCAAACAATTTTAGTGATGCGCTTCTTCAATGGCACTACCGAAATAAAGAGCGGCCAATAAAGTGAACACATAAGCCTGTAAAAACGCAACAAGTAATTCAAGCAGGTTCATGAATATAGAGAACGCTACCGAAACTACCGAAGCACCTATTGCACCACCCGCACCGAATTTTCCATAGAAAATAAAGATAAGGCTGGTGAATGCAAGAATAATAATGTGTCCGGCCGTTACGTTGGCGAACAAACGCAGCATTAATACAAATGGTTTTGAAATAACACCCACGATCTCTACAGGGATCATAATAGGCAATAACCACAAGGGAATACCGGGAGGGTTGATAATATGCATCCAGTAATGTCCGGTGGCTTTTACAGAAGTTATGATAAACACGAACGTTGCAAGTACAAGTGTTACAGCAATGTTACCAGTTACGTTAAACCCACCAATGAAAGGAATTAATCCAAGCAAATTGCAAACAAGAATAAAAAAGAAAACGGTTAAAAGGAAAGGCATGAACGACTCATAACGACTTCCGATAGCTGGTTTTGCAACATCATCGCGAATGAAAAGAATAAGTGGCTCAAAGAAAGATTGTTTTCCTTTTGGGGATGTTAATGCGTTTGCTTTATATCGTTTGGCAATTGAAATAAAGATCCAACACAATAGACCGATACCAATGAAAATTCCCAATACGGTTTTGGTAATGGAAAGATCAAGAACAGACCCCAATTCACCTTTTTCATTCACCGATTTTATTGTTTCATTTTCCAACAAGTAAACAGCACCGCTTCCTGCTTTATATGGTATAGGATGGCCATGTTCATTGTATAAATTAGATGACATGAAGAAGTCGATACCATTTGGTCCCGACACAATACAAGGCAATGGAATAGTAGCGTGGAAAGTTTCGGTTTCGAAAAAATGTAAACAATGTGCATCGGTTACGTGCTCAAGGATCATTTCACCGGTGCCTTTTTCTTTTGCTCCGTGCTCCTTATGGGGACCTTCTTTTTCTTCAGCATTTGCGAAGCCGCTGATCGGAACGAAAAGAGCGACCAACAAACTGAAAAACAAACGATTAAATACTCTATTCATGCTCTAAATATTATCAATATGGTTTTTAAACCGCTGCAAAAGTAGAGATTATTTGGAAAGTAAAAAACGAATGAGAACATTTCTTAAAAACTAAACGGAGGAAGAGTTAAAAATGCTTGTTACGCAATGAAAATGAGCATTATGCAAACCCATTTTCAACCAAAGAATTTGTAAACAATTTTTGAATTTTTAAAGGGCGGGTAAAACAGGAAGCAGGCTTAAGAAATAATTATTTAAGTGGAATCGAAATTTTGTATTCACTGCCCTTTTTAGAGTTGATCTCTATTTTTCCGTCAATTTGCTCAATTAAGGTATCAATTAAACTTAAACCCAGCGAAGGGGAAGACCTTATTTTTTCGGCATGATCAAATCCGATACCATTATCGCTTATTGTTATGTCAATGGAGTGAATGGAATTTAACAACGTTAGAGAAATGGTAGGAATAGTTACAGAATCATTAAAAGCGTGTTTAATGCAGTTGGTAATTATTTCGTTAATAATAAGGCCTAAGGGAATTGCCACTGAAATGTCTAATTCGCATGCAGCTATTTTATCGTTAAGTAGTATTTTGTTTTTGTAGCTCGAAAGGCTTAAAAGATCCTGGGCAAGCTCAACAATGTAGTTATCAAATTTTATTTTATTAAAATCATTACCCTTATACAGTTTTTGATGAACAAGCGACATGCTTAATACCCGGTTGCGCGCATCGGTCAAAAGCTGTTTTGACTCATCCTGTTTGGCAGTATTGATTTGCAGATTTAATAAGGAGGAGATAACCGAAAGATTATTTTTTACCCGATGATGAATTTCCTGTAAAAGCACCTCTTTGTCTTTGAGAGAAACACTTAGCTTTTCCTGATTGAATTGTTGTT
>JAYUZA010000522.1:0-3507 GCA_043752145.1 Flavobacteriales bacterium | reverse complement strand
TTCCATTGTTGTTGTTTTAAAAAATTGAAATTGATGAACATTAAGCGTTGTAATAACGCAATGTAAGTTCAATAAAAAGTTTTGTGAAAACGAGGTATTGCTTACAGGGTGCAAGAGCACATACAGCAACAACAACAACCTGAAAATTGAGAGGAGGTGTTTTGAAAAAGCCTTTGAGGCGATGGTTTGGTTACATTCTTCATTTTTTTCACTTTTTATATTTCCCTTCCGAAAATATTTCGGCTTGTGGGTAGGAATTGGCACCTTCCTTGAATTTGAAATTTCAAATTTTTGCGGTTGCCAGAGGGTCAATGAGCCTATTCTCTCGCCTCTTCTGTATAATCAGTTACTGTTTTAGGATAACCGAAAGACAGGTCAAAAGTAAAGTATTTTTTAATTGGCCGTTAAAAATTTTGCGTTTTCTGTGTTAAATCCTGATAATGAGCCTGTTTTTTGGTGCCGGTGTATCTCTAAAAACAAAGCCCGTATACAAATACGTTCTTAACCTTATGAGCAAATTTCAATTGAGGGTGTATCTTAGTCCTATATAACCCCTTCATGAAACCATACCTTATTTGCCTTTTGGCTTTCCTGTTTTCACTATTTCAATTATCGGCACAGGACGATATTTTAAAAACGCTCGAAATTCCCGGAGTAAAAAAAATTACCGCGGCCATTGGTCATGGTAATCATGTTGCTTTTTGTACAAAAAACAAATGGGGCATTTATGATGCTGATCAGAAAAAAATAATTGTTGAACCAAAATTTCAACGCATTGTTTTTTTACGAAACGATTCGCCCCCGTATTCGAATGGCTTTTTTGGGGTACTTAAAAACAAGATTGGTTGTTATATGATAAATGGTAAAGAACTTATTGCACCCGCTTATACCCATCTTGGGTTCTTTTATACCGAACGTTTTTCAGATTTATATTACGTTATTGCTGATAACAAAATATTTTCGGCTATACAAGATTCAACCGAAAGTGGTTTTACTCTTCAAAAGCAAAACAATTTTACCGAAAGTTCCTTTTTTTCAGCGAATGAACGTTTTTCTGTAGCTCTTAAAAAAGATCTGTTGATCATCAATGATTTTGATGATGGATATTACGACATAACAGACCCTTATTGGCGTTATGATTCATACGGCACGCGCATTGATTCCCTTGCTTCTGATGAGAACGGGAACAAGATCCTAGATGCGGCCGGAAATCCAAAACTTGTTTATCCGCCTCCCTATCCCGGTTATTCAAAATGCGGTGTATTTGATTTTAAAAATAATACATGGCTTATACCTGCCGAATTTGCAAAGATCATTCCCGCACCTAACGGATTTGCTGCTTATAAAAAAAATTCCGATTTAAAAAGCCATCCGTTCTTGTTCAGCTTTTATGCTACTGACGGAAAACCCATCGTCAACGAGAAGCCACTCAACATCATCGCTACCGATGCCTCAGCGGTACAAAAAATACTTGAACTTAAAAGTCTTCCCTCCCTAAAATTAAATGAAAACACCTACGACCATATTTACAGAGAATACAAACTAAACATATCTGTTAATGGTCTTAACGGTATATACGACCTTAACGGAATGCGATGGATCATACCTATGCAGTATGAGTTTATCTATGAAACCGAAATAGGTTCAGATGCGGTAATTACCCTGAAAGATGGAAAATTTGGTGCAGTTTTAAACCGGCATTCCAGTGTCATTAACATTCCAAACAAATACACTTCCATTGGCTTTAAACATAATCCAAATTCATACGATAATTCACGCGAAAGCATTTTCCTTGACGGTGTAGCGTATGGATTGAGTCCCGATAATTTTGGAACCAATGTATTGGAAAAATTCATCGTTCCACCCATCTTTAATTCCTGCGCACGTGAATTTTTTATTGCTCTTAGCGGTAATAATCTAGTGGTAATAACCGACAGGCAGGATGATGGTCCGAGTGAAGAAATGCCCTATGCCAGATATGACGCTTTTGGCACCCGAAGCGACTCGATTATGGTTGATGAAAATGGTAAACAAATTTTTGATGCCGAAGGCATTCCGAAATATGTTTATCCTCTCGCTTATTATGCCTTTAATAAAAGCGGTGTTTATAATTTGACCGAAAATAAATGGACAATGCCGCAGGAGTTCAAACGTATTGCCTCGCTTCCCACCGGATTTGCCTCTTATAAAGATAATAAAAACCGAATTTACGGTGAACACAATATCCTTATGAGTTTTTACAACAAGCAAGGAGATGCTTTTTTTAAAGATGTTCCGGTGAATCATGTGGCGCAAAATTCATCGTTCGTAAAAACTATTTTAGGGTTGAGCGATATTCCATCGCTCAAAGTTTTTGATAACCCTTTTTTATATAGTTATGAAAATTCGTTACCGGTACTCGTGTCATTTAACAATAAAATGGGTGTATTTGATCTAATGAGTTTGCAATGGATAATTCCCATGATATACGATCGCATTGATAAAAGCAATGTGCTTACGCATTACATTATTTACAAAGACGCAAAAATAGGTATGGTAAATTATGCAGGAAAAATACTTGTACCGCCCTTGTATACCGAACTTAAACTAATTCCCAACCATAATCTTTTAACCAATAATGGCTTGGTATATAACGTAAATCAGGATGCGCAAACCATTGGTGGGTACGTTGCACCCTATACCTGGCTTAGTACACAAAACGATGAACAGTATAATCCCGATTACAAAATAAGTTTTCATGCTTTCATTAAAGGCGAAACCATTGTTGTGAATGAATGGAGTTTTAACCGCTCTACCAGTGCGTATACGCGTTATGATTATATGGGAAATCAAATTGACTCGGCAAAACTTGATGCCGGTGGCAATTATATTTATGATGACTACGGAAACATACAACTTGTTTATCCACCCGACCAAAATGATGCCTGGGCGCGTATGTACGATACCAAAGGCGTTTATAATTACGAATTTGATACAATTCGGACTATTGAAGAAATTCCACTGGGATATTTGCTTGAAACAAAAAACAGCCAGGTTTACCTGGTTGACAAAAATTTTAATCCGCTTTCGAAACTAGCCTATTCATGTTACGAAAAACACGGTGATGCCTATTTCCTGCAACGCGAAAACCGCGATTACATTGTAAATGCCGAAGGCTTTATTGACCGTTTTGACGGATCCTATATTGATGGTCCGATGCTGAATTCATATTATGATGTTGTTACTTCTCAAAAATTTATTCAATTAACACATCCCAAACATTTGGTTTATTATTTTCCATCAGGAACCGCGCTTGTGTATGAAGTAAAAGCCGATTTGGAGAATGAAGCCATGTTGGACGTTAAATTCAGTTATATTGATATTAACACCATGAAAGAAATTGTACCAAGGGTAAACACCGGAGGCAATCAATGCAGTGTAACGAACGTGAATGATGTTTACCGCATTTCGTATTTTTCGTTTTTTCTTTCAGAAGAATATTTATTAAAAGCGAACGCTAATTTATTT
>JAYUZA010000521.1:0-20191 GCA_043752145.1 Flavobacteriales bacterium | reverse complement strand
CTTTTAAAACAAAAAAGCGTGACCGAAAGATCACGCTTTTATTTATAATAAAAATAAAATTATTTTTGGAATCCTGTTAACAATGCTTTTTGGTGCATTACCAACATTCCCACACAGCTATAGGTTGCTGCCTGGATTTCTTTGTCATCAACGCCCTTTTTGCTTTTGCCTGTTGATGCTTCACCCGTTCCACCACCGGTAGTAGGAACAAATACTTCAACCAGAATCTTTCTTGTTTTTTCCGAAATAAATTCAAAATGTTGAGCATTTTCCTTCTTGGTATTGTCATACAATAGTTTTTTTGACTTTTCGTATGCAACCGATTTGTAAACCGTGTCGCGTTCGATCATAGCAACGCCTGTTGAATCGTTCGGATCTGCAAACTTGTACTTAGCTGAGCGTTGCTTTTCAACCTGTTTGGTAACAAAGTCATATAGTTTGAATTGGATCTTACCTTCCAGCATTTCATTATCAGAACAAAACGCCAACATGTACTCAGTATCCTTATAGGTAACCAATGTTATTTCGGTTGTTTCGTTCTCTGCAAACAAACCACTTTTACTTTGGTTGTTGTATTGCCAAACATCCTTCATGTTTTTGCCTTTTCCTTTATCGGGGAAACAATAATTATGCTCTCCCGTACAGTTTCCACGTTGTGCAATTAAAAAACTATGGTTGTTAATGGCCATAATTGCTGCAATACTTAAAGCTATTCTTTTCATACTCTCTATATTTATTGTGTTACACGTTAACCGTGATCATTCTTGTTCTTATCTCTTTAATTTTTTTCACAAGATCGTTGTATTGTGCTTTGGTAATTACAATGTCACTACCACCCACAATTACATTTTTACCGTTTTTTTCTTCAACCTTGGCTTCGCCCGAATCCTGCATTTCGAGGCTGTCAAATATCATTCCAAGTTCTTCAAGTTCGGTAATGGTCTTTTTAATTCCTTCGTCACTTTCATACTTCATTAAGAATCCCCAAAGGTTTTCATAATTGAATTTTTGTTCGGCAATGCGTTGAATAACGGGGTCTTTGTCTTTAAAAGGGCCCGCAACACAGGTAATTAAATAAAGTGACTCGATCCATGCTCCGGTTACGATATGACCAAGAGTTGTGCCGCGTTCGTTTTCTTCAAGGTATGAATACGCTTTAAAATACAAGACATTTGAGATCTTCATAATTGAATCATTGTTGTCGATGTTTTTTGAAGCCTGTTCAAAAACCGTTTTATCAAATGCGCCCGAAATATCCATTTCTTCGCCCATTTTCTTGATAAGGTTTAGATACTCAAGATTTAAAGTTCCAAAATCATATGAGCTTGCGTAAGCTAGGTCAGCACTGTAAATTCCAAAGTTCAATGCTTTTTGACGCATATCGCTGTATTTTGAACCCATATCTACTTTGTGCAGAATACCTTGATTTCCTTTACCGCCAATTTGTTTAATGATGGTAAATAATTCATTAGGTGTTGGGATTTGGTAAAAAACCTCGTCCTCCAATTGAGAAGAATCAACCGCAGGAATTGAGTCGGTTTTTACTGTAATTTCCTGTTTTTCTTCACCACCGCAACCGGTAAGTGAGGGAACCGCTAGAAGGGCAGCAAAGGCCCCTATTAAAAGTTTTTTCATTGGAATAGTTCGTTCGTTTAGCGCAAAAATAACAAAAATTTTCAGTTTTTCACGCGGTTTAACGATTAATGCCTTTTTGGATATGTTATTTCAGTACTTTTGGCCAAAATTGTAAGAAAAATGAGCGGAAATCGTACGTTTACCATGATAAAACCCGATGGGGTTGAGAATGGCCATGCCGGAAAAATACTTGACAAAATTATTGGAGCCGGATATCACATTGTAGCCTTGAAATACACACGCCTAAGCCGTGAGCAAGCAGGAAAATTTTATGAAGTGCATAAAGAACGCCCGTTTTATGGCGAATTGGTTGATTATATGACCAGTGGGCCTATTTATGCAGCTATTCTTGAAAAATCCAATGCTGTGACCGACTTCAGAGATCTAATAGGTGCCACTGACCCAAGTCAGGCAGCCGATGGAACCATCCGAAAACTGTATGCCGAGTCGAAAGCAAAAAATGCTGTACACGGTAGCGACAGTGATGAAAATGCACAAATTGAAGGCGCTTTCTTCTTCAATATTTTTGAAAGACCATAGTTATACTCTGAATAAATTAAAGCTATCTGTCAGATGACGGATGGCTTTTTTTATCATAAAATAACCTTCTGGTTGTTTATTCTTTTGTGGTATTCATTTATCGGAAAAAATCCGTGTGAACTTATTAAATTCTGCCCCTCTTCAGATAATTCGAATTCAATGAATTTTTTCGCATGTCCTTTTGGATCCCCATTACAATATTGGTATAGCGGTCGTATTAACGGATATGAACCGTCCAAAACCGAGCGAACCTCATAGGGTGAAATCGCTTTTCCTCCTTCAATATACACATAGCACGCCCAAACTTCATTCGATGGTTTTCCGTTTAGCTCCATAATATGACCTAAGCTTACATAACCAATTCCGGAAATATCTTCTTTTACCGCTTCAATTATTTTTTTATACTTCGAGAATTTTTTGATCTCGCTTCCATACTCATGATGCAATATTTTTTGTTTAAAAAAGTAACTTGTGCCCGAATTATTGTCCCTACCATACAAATGCACAGGCAAATCGGGACCACCAACTTCTTTCCACGATTTAATTTCTCCGGAAAATAGAGACGCTATTTGATCTATGGACAAACTGTCAATTCCAAGTTTTGAATTTGTAATGATCGCTATAGCATCCACTCCAAATATGACCGGTACTGGTCTTATCTTTTTTTCCTGACACTCCAGCCATTCATCTTCGTTAAGTTCCCTTGAAGAATTGGCAATATCGGTTGTTCCGTCAATAAGCGCCCTTATGCCTTTTTCTGACCCTCCTCCTTCAATATTTATCAAAAAGTTTCGATTAGAAATACAAAACTTTTCTTTAATGGTTTGGACCAATTCAAACTCGGTGTTCGAACCAATAATTGTTAATTCCTGTTTTCCGTTTTTTAATTCATTCCCACTCTTTTCGCATCCTGTCACTGCCAGAAGTAAAATGGCTAGTGAGTTTCGTAATGATGTCTTAAATTCTTGCATGCCTAAAGATAAACTGCGAAAATTAACTTAACATTACTGCATCGTATCCAAAACTTAAACTTATCTAATGTTAATGAATAAGCCTCGCAACCCCAAATAGTTCAAAACTTAATCATTTACAATTGATTAAAAAACAGAAACTATCTTATTTTTATGCCCATGATCGGTAACTCCTTTGGCTCAATTTTTAAACTTACCACTTTTGGCGAAAGTCACGGCCCGGCCATTGGTGGGATCTTAGAAGGTTGTCCTTCCGGTTTAGTTATCGATACTGATTTTATTCAAAGTGAACTTAATCGCAGAAAACCGGGTCAGTCTTCCATCACTACCCAACGCAACGAAGCCGATAAAGTAAAGATTCTTTCCGGTGTTTTTAATGGCCAAACAACAGGAACACCCATTGGATTTGAAATTGAAAACACCGATCATCAGAGCGAGGATTATGATAATTTAAGAACCGTTTTCAGACCTTCACATGCCGATTTTACCTATGAAGAAAAATATGGTACCCGCGATTACCGGGGAGGCGGACGTTCATCGGCACGCGAAACCGCTTGCCGCGTGGTTGCAGGAGCAATTGCAAAATTGCTTTTAAAAAATTACACTATTCGTATTGACGCATTTGTAAGATCTGTTGGTAACATTGAAACAACAACCATTATTGGTGATATTGACCTTTCACAAATTGAATCAACCTCGGTTCGATGTCCCGACCTTATCATCGCCAAAAAAATGGTCGAGGCCATTGAAACGGCCAAAACAAATGGCGATAGCTTGGGTGGCAAAATTTCCTGTTTAATTCAGGGGCTACCTCCGGGGCTCGGCCAACCCGTATTTGATAAATTTCATGCAACGCTGGGTCACGCTATGTTAAGCATTAATGCGGTAAAAGGATTTGAATATGGCTCAGGATTTGAAGGAACAAAACTGTTTGGGAGCGAGCACAACGATGAATATTTATTTGCCGATGGTAAAGTAAAGACCAAAACCAACCATTCGGGTGGAATTCAGGGTGGAATTACCAATGGTATGGATGTATATTTTAACGTGGCCTTTAAACCAACAGCCACCATTTTAAAACAACAAAATACCATCGATCAAAACAATAAATCAACTGTACTGCAAGTTAAAGGAAGGCACGACCCTTGCGTTTTACCGCGCGCTGTGCCCATTGTTGAAGCCATGGCCGCCCTCGTGTGTGCCGACTTCATTTTACTGAACCGAACTACTAAACTTTAAAAAATAAAAACTATGCTTTTTAAGAAAAAAAAGAACGCTGATGGTACTCCAAAAAAGAAAAAAAGTTTGGCGCGCAGAATTTTAAAATGGACCGGAATTACATTTCTTGTGCTTTTATTAGCTGCCGTTATTCTTCCGTTTTTGTTTCAAAAGCAAATTTTTGAGTACGTCAAAAAGGAGATCAATAATAATTTGAACGCTGATTTTAAATGCGAAGATTATGGTATGACTTTAATTTCTTCGTTCCCTAATTTCACACTTGAGTTAAAGAATGTTGACTTAAAATGTACTGTTAAGGAATTTAAAGGCATTAGCCTTTTTAAAGCCAAAAGCTTATTGGTAACGGTCGACATTAAAAGCGTTTTGTTTGGCGATAAAATTGATATAAAAAAAATTGGTTTGGTTAATTCCGATATCAACGCAATTGTTTTAGCCAATGGAAAAGCAAATTGGGATATTGTTAAAACCGAAGAAGAAAAAACAACGGAACAAAAAGCCGATACAGCTTCGAACTTTGCGCTGGCCTTAAAACACTATTATATCGAAAACACCAACATCACATTTGATGATCAACAGGGAGGAACCTATGTAAAAATCGTGAATTTAAACCATGATGGAAGCGGTGATTTTACAGCCGATAACTCTATACTTGAAACCACAACAAAAATTGATGCCATTGATTTTGCCATGAGCGGTATGAATTATATGAAAAAAGTAAAGGCCGATATCACCTTGAATATCGACATGGACATGAAAAACAGTAAGTACACATTTAAAAAAAATGTGTTTAAGTTAAATGACTTTCAGCTTGACATAGATGGATGGCTTGCCATGAAAGATGATATGGATATGGATATTAAGTTTAAATCTAATCAAAACACGTTTAAAAGTTTATTATCACTTATCCCCGGTGCCTACACCAAAGATTTTTCAAGCGTAAAAGTTACAGGAAAAACAAAATTTGACGGCTTTGTAAAAGGAAAAATGAACGATAAGGAAATGCCAAAATTCAAAATTAACCTTGATGTTGCTCAGGCAAGTTTCCAATACCCGGGCTTACCAAAATCGGCTACCGGAATTATTATTAAAGGAAGTGCGTCAGCTAACGGTGCACCAAGCATGGATGATATGAAAATTAATATTCCGACCATTGCCATGAATTTGGGTGGAAATCCGTTGAGCGGTCACTTTAATTTAATTACCCCAATGAGTGACCCGGGAATCGATCTGGGTTTAAAAACAAATATTAATCTGGCTACTTTAAAAGACGTGATTCCAATGGGCGAGGGGGAATCATACAGTGGGAAAATTAATGCCGATGTGGCGGTAAAAGGACATTTATCTGCTCTTGAACGCGAAGATTATGATAAATTTACCGCAACCGGTAATTTGATTGCTGAAGCCGTGAGTTACACAAGCAAAGATCTGGGTTACGATACCAAGATCAACAAAGCCGAATTAAAATTCTCCCCTAAATTATTAGACCTGGTTGCATTTGACAGCGAGGTTGGTAAAACCATTATTAAAGCCAACGGAAAACTAGAGAATTATTTACCTTATGTTTTCAAAGGCGAAACAATCAAAGGGAGTCTGGATGTGCAATCACCCCTTGTTGATCTGAAACAATTCATGGGAACAAGTGTCGAAACTACAACAACAGCGGCAAGCACACCGGCCGCTGCTCCATCGGCTAACGATTCATACGTGCTTGAAGTGCCGAAAAATATTGACTTTACCCTTACAACAGCACTTGGAAAAGTTATCTATCCGGCCATGTATGCCGGTAAACCCGACCTGATTATGGACAACGTAAGTGGTGGCATCGCTATTCGTGATCAAACGTTAACTTTCAATAACTTAAAAATGAACACCCTTGGTGGTAATGTTGTTTTGGGTGGTTCATACAGTTCGGTAAACGTGATGGAGCCCGAAGTAAAAATGAATTATAATATTCAAAATCTTGACATCAAGCAAACATCCGAAACATTTAATGCCGTGGAAAAAATGGCGCCAATTGCTTCAAAATGTACCGGCAAGTTCAGTTCGGTATTTGATTTTAATTCTAAGCTTGACAAACTGATGTCGCCTGTATACAACACCATTACAGGTGATGGCTATGTGGCCTCTAAAAGCATCTTTATAGAAGGCTTTGAGCCGTTAAATAAACTGGCCAAAGAATTAAAGATCCCCAAGCTGGCCAAACAAAATATATCAGATGTAAAAGTGTTTTTTACGTTTAAAGATGGTAAAGTTTTTGTTGAAGATTATGATGTAAAGATCTCAAACTATAAAACAACCATTGGGGGTAATACAGCCTTTACAGGTGATATTGATTATGATATTGCCATGGCTGTACCGCGCAGCGAATTTGGTGGTCAGGCTAACGATGTATTGAATTCGTTGGTTGATAAGGCAAATAAATCAGGGGCAGATGTAAAATTGGGTGAAAATGTAAACCTGAAGATCAAAATGGTTGGAACAGTTACTAATCCACAAATAAAGACCAACTTAAAAGAACAATTGGGTGATGTGAAAGAAGATATCAAAGAAGAAATTAAAGAAAAAGTTGAAGAGAAGATCCAGGAAGTGAAGGAAGATGGCAAGAAAAAAGCCAAAGAAGAAGCAGATAAGATCTTAGCCGATGCTCATTTACAAGCAGATAAGATCAAGGCTGAAGGTAAAAAGGCTGCCGATCAGGTTAGGGCCGAAGCGAAAAAAGCCGGAGAAAAACTCCTTGAAGAAGCCGGTAACAACCCCATCAAAAAGGCTGCGGCTAAAAAACTGGCCGAAAAAACCACCAAAGAAGGCGAAGAAAAAGCGCAAAAAATTGAAACTGAAGCCAACGGCAAAGCCGATAAGGTCATGAGCGAAGCAAAAGCCAAGGCCGATAAAATTAACGGTTTATAGTGGTAAAATAATTGCAATGACTTTGGTAACTATTTTGGGAGAAATAGGTTTAAAGTCACACAAGCTTATGAATAAATTATTGTTGGTAGCATTTTTGGTTTTTTCACTCGACTCCAGTTCTCAAAAAAAGGAGGCTGAGCAATGTGCGTTTCCAACCAATAAAAAAATTCTGAAGCAGTTGGACAAGGCGCATGCCCCTTCTACACCAGCAAAAGAACAATACCAGGCTTTAAAAGACGGGCTTGAAATTGATGCAAATTGTGCCCAATGCATGTTGGAGCTGGGTATTCGTTCATTCAACATAAATGCCGACCGCCAAAGCCTGGGTCAAAGCTATTCTTTTGAATACGCTGTAAAATATTTCAATGATCTTATCTCCCTTTGTCCGCAATATCATGCCGACCCCTATTACTATTTAGGCATATTTTATTATGGTGAAAAAAACAATGCCGAAACCGTAAAGTACTTTAACCTGTTTTTGAATTATAAGAACGGAAATGAGTTCAGTTATGCCGAAGACCACCAGAAAAAAGTGGCCGATGTAAAGGAAATACTTCCCGAGATAGCCTTCTCTGAAACATTTTACAAAAACGTGGTTCCCTTCAATCCCGAAGTGGTTATAGGTGTGTCATCCCGCAGTGATGAGTATTTACCCATGTTGTCGCCCGACAACGAAATGATCTTTTATACCCGTAAACGCGATGCAGCTGCCCCCGGTGATATTAAAACCAAAATTATTGAAGAGTTCACTCTTAGTTTACGCGATGATATTTCAAAACCTTTTGATGGAGGCAGTCCATTACCAAAACCATTCAATCAGGGACCAAATTATGGCGGATCTTCTATCTCTATTGACAATAAAGAAATAATCATTTGCTCGTGTAAGGATGAAAAAAATGGTATGGAAACCTACCGCAATTGTGATCTATTCTCGGCCCGATACGAAAAATTAAAAGATCCTGATTCGGGAAAAGAACATTATAGTTGGAGCGAATTGGTGAACCTTGGCCCAAAGATCAATACGGCAGATGGTTGGGAGGCACAACCTTCTTTATCGGCCGATGGGAACACCTTATTTTACGCAACTATTCGTGAAAACACACAGCTTACCGATATTTATTATTCCGTTCGTGATGTAAAAGGAAACTGGTCGTTAGGAAGAAGTGTTGGGAATACTATCAATACACCAGGAAACGATAAAACACCTTTTATTCATACCGACAGCAAAACACTTTATTTTACTTCCGAGGTTGGTCCCTCACGTCTTGGGGCCGGGGGGTTTGATATTTTTTACAGCCGTCAGGACGAAAAAGGAACCTGGAGCAAACCCATGAACATAGGTTATCCTATCAATACTACCGAAGATGAGCATGGCTTGATCGTAAGTACCGATGGAAAAATGGCTTACTTCTCATCCGGAAAATACAAAGGAACAGGCGGACTTGACATTTATCGATTTGAACTGTATCCTGAAGCGCGGCCCGAAAGTGTTGTTATCGTGAAAGGTGAGTTGAAAGATGCTGAAGGAAATATTGTGACCGATGCAAAAGTTGAAATTAAATATGCTTCCGATAATAAAATTGAGCGTGCTCACATTGATAAAGTGGACGGAAAATTTTATGCTGTCATAAATACTACAAGACCACAAGACATTGTTATAACCGTTAAAAAAGAAGGACATGTGTTTGATTCAAAATTAATTGTTCAAACCGAATTAAATAAACCCGTGATCAAGCATACCGATCTGGTTGTTGCGCCCATTGAAAAAGGAAAATCATATACGCTTAACGATATTTTATTCGGAACAAATTCATTTGAATTAACCGCTAAAGCAAAATTTGTGATCGATCAGTTCATTGAATTTTTGCAGGAATCACCCAATGTAAAAATTGAAATTCAGGGGCACACCGATAACGAAGGAGATCCTGCCGCAAACGTAACGCTATCTGAAAATCGTGCACGTGCAGTGATGGATTACATTATTGCCAAGGGATTAAACATCGAACGCATAACCTCAAAAGGTTATGGTCAGGCAAAGCCAAAAGTGCCAAACACTTCGGTTTTTAATAAGGCTAAAAACAGGCGAACCGAATTCTTCATTGTCGAAATGTAGAAATAGTTGATTTTTGTTGTTTTTTTATGGGGCTGTGTTATTTTTTAATATCGATTTAGTCCTGGCTATCTTAATGCCTCTTTTTACTATCTGATTTTAAGGAGTATGCCTACAGAATTGTTGGCGAAATTAGGTAATTAGTTCACCGAAATGTGCAAAAAAAACGGCTATTGTTAACATTAATGGGTTTACTAACAACAAAAATTTAATAATAAAGATCAGAATTTGTAGGCAAGCCTATTAAATCGTTGGTCATCTATTTTTATTGTTTTGTCGTATATTCATATGTGTTCATCTACGTTATACATTTGTACGAAAAAAAAACGCACGTTGAATACGTTGAATACCCTAGTATTTAAAGGCAACTAAAGCTATAAATTTAGTCTTACAATATACCAAGAAGAAACCTATGAAACATTCACTACTATTATTTTTGCTTTTCACACTGTTAAGCTTTTTCTCGTTTGCGCAACCCGGTAAAGACGGTGCGTTAACAGTTTCAGCTGCTAATACAGTCGTAAATTGCTACACAGCCGTTACGGCAAATGTTACAGCCGGATCAACCACCGTTACCACTACAGGAACATGTGCTTTTACCTGTGGTGATATGGTTATGATATACCAGGCGCAGGGCGCAACCATTAATACAACAAACACTTCTGCGTATGGAACGATTACTTCATACAACAATTCAGGATTATACGAATTTAATTATGTGACACAGGCTGTTGGCGCAGTATTAACGGTACAAAATCCCTGGGCAAATAATTATACCGCTACAGGAAGAGTGCAGATCATCAAAGTTCCCCAGTACACGAATTTAACCGTGAATGTGGGTGGTTCAATTGTACCGCTTGCTTGGAATGATGTTGGCGCAAACCGTACCGGTGGTGTTGTTGCCATTCACGCAACAGGTACAATTACAGTAAACGGGTCTATTCATTCAACCGGATTTGGTTTCAGACCGGGTCCGTTGGAAAACGCGACCAGTCCTGCAGGAGGAACCTTGCAGTCTATGTATGTAACAACTAACGGTGGCGAAAGTGCCGCTAAGGGCGAAAGTATTGCCGGATTTACTGATGTATACGATGTAAGTGGTGGACGATTTGGACGCGGTGCCCCGGCTAACGGTGGTGGTGGTGGTAACGGTCACAACTGCGGTGGTGGTGCCGGCTCTAACGGTAACAACGGAAATGCATACAACGGTCAGGGCGTAATGTGTTCTGCCTGCGTAGGTCCTACTGCCTGGGCACTTGATCCTTTTACGATTTCAAACGGTGGTGTTAATGCTAATTCATCAGGTGGTGGTCGTGGTGGATACTCGTATGGAGCTTCAAACCAAAATGCGTTAGTGGTTGCTCCGTCAACCCCTTCTTGGGGTGGTGATCAACGTGACCCTTTTGGCGGAGAAGGAGGAAGACCTTTAACCATTACGGCTGCATCAAGAATATTTTTTGGTGGTGGTGGTGGTGCCGGTGACCGAAATAATACTGCCAACCAATTGGGTGGTACAGGAGGTGGAATTGTTTATTTAATTTCAAATAATATAACCGGTGCAGGAACTATAAATGCAAACGGATCAGATGCATTGAATCAGATTGCCTTAGGAACAGGTGGTGCCAACGATGCGCCTAGCGGTGCGGGTGGTGGCGGTTCAGTGATCTTACGCAGTACAACAATTGCCGGTGTTGCTCTTAATGCTTTTGGTGGAAAAGGTGGTGACCAAGCCTTTCTTTCAAATGAAAGTGAAGGTCCCGGTGGTGGTGGTGGTGGTGGTTTCATTGCGTTTTCTGCAGGTGCCCCCGTTACAAACATTACAGGTGGGGTAAATGGTATTACGCTTTCAGGTTCGTTAACCGAGTTTACACCTAACGGTTCCACCATAGGTGCTACCGGACAAACCTCGGCAGTTGCCCCGTTTGCGCTTGCCTACAATATCATTCCTCCAATAGTTACGAATGCAACCTCTCCGGTTTGTGTCGGTAATCCCATTAATTTTACAACAACAGGTTTTGCCGGATTTACCTATGCATGGAGCGGACCTCCGGCATTTACTTCGGCAGTACAAAATCCTACCATAGCTTCAGCAGTACTAACAAACACAGGAACTTTTCAGGTGATTTATACTTCACCCGGTGGATGTAAAGACACTAATTATGTTCCCGTTGTTGTAAATCCAAATCCAATTATTACACCCGCTGTTACCAATCCGCTTTGTAATGGCGCGTGTACTGGTTCCATTAATGCGGTTCCTTCTGCAGGAACTGCGGCCTATGGGTTTTCATGGAATACCGGTGCAACCACGCAGATCATTAATAGCCTTTGCGTAGGTGCTTACACCGTTACTGTTACGGACGCTAACTCATGCGTTGCCACTGCAACTATCAATATTACTCAGCCAACAGCCATTAGTGGTTCGGTAGCAGTAGTAAATCCGCTATGTAATGGCGGAGTAACCGGAAGTATTACCGTAACCGCTTCAGGTGGAACCGGTGCTCTTCAATACTCTTTGAATGGTGGTCCACTTCAGGTTTCCAATATATTTACCGGGCTACTGGCTGGCGCATATACGATAACTGTTCAGGATGCTAATGGCTGTACGTTTGTTATACCTGCAAATCTTACCAATCCTCCGCTACTTACGTTGAATTTAACCAGTACTACTCCCGCAACGTGTAGTGTTAGTAATGGTGGAATTACTGTAACAGGTGCAGGCGGAACAGGTTTATTAAGTTATGACTTAAATCCCGGTCCGGTAAATACAACCGGTGTTTTTACAGGATTAGCTGCCGCAACTTATAGTGTAATTGTTACCGATGCTAACGGTTGTACTGCAACCGTTACCGGAATTACGGTTACCAGTTTAGCAGGACCCGCTGCTTCAATTTTAGCTACTTCAAATGTAACCTGTTTTGGGGGTGTTAATGGTTCGGTTTTAATTGGTGCAACCGGTGGTGCAGGACCAATGACCTATACGATAGATCTTGCAGGACCAACTGCACCAGTAGGGCCCCAAGCTTCAAATTCATTTATAAATTTAGTTGCAGGAACATATGCCGTTACTATAACTGATGCAAACGGATGTACCGGTACAACAAGCTTTACCATTACTTCGCCTCCGCAATTAACGTATACCACTGTATTTACCAATGTAACGTGTAATGGTGGTTGTAATGGTACAATTACAGTAACTCCGGCCGGAGGAACACCCGGTTATACTTTTTCAAGCAATAATGGTTTAACCTTTGGTGCTGCAAACCCAATGACAGGTTTATGTGCCGGTAATACGTTTGTTGTAGTACAGGATGCCAATGGTTGCTTAGCTAACTCACTTGTGGTTATTACACAACCGGCTGCCATGAATGCAACGTTTGCATTAGTTAATCCGGTTTGCCCTGGTGCGTGTGACGGACAAATAACCGTTGCAACTACTACAGGAGGAACAGGGCCTTACACATATTCGGTAAATGGCGGTGCCTTTCAGGTAAGCCCTATCTTAACCGGTTTATGCGCAGGTGCAAATACAATTATTGCACAGGACGCCAACGGATGTCAATTTACAAGTATGCAAGTATTGGTTGACCCTCCGGGATTCACCATTAACGTTATTGATACAACCGAATCGCATTGTGGTTTTAATGATGGTTCATTGGAAGTTTCTGCTTCAGGTGGTCTTGCCCCTTACGATTATTATAACATTACAATAGGAGCCGGACCACAACCAACAGGATTGTTTACAAGCCTTGTGGGTGGTGGATACGATATTCAGGTTATTGATGCAAATGGTTGTGTTGAACAATTATTTGTGGGTATAAACGATGTTGAAATGGATGGTATTTTAATTGCAATAACAAATGCTACATGTTACAATTCTTGCGATGGAACTGTTCAAACAACCGCAATACTTGGCGCTGCTCCTATCCAGTATGAACTTGATCTATCAGGAGCTTTCCAACTTTCAGGCAACTTTGCCGGTCTTTGTGAGGGAAGCCACATCGTAACAATTATTGATAATGGTTTCTGTATTTTTACCATTCCGTTCATGGTCACTCAACCAGATTCAATTTTATTCAGCACCACACAAGTAAATGTTGCATGTAACGGTGGGGCTACAGGGTCTATTACATTTACCGGTATTACGGGTGGTAACGGTGTTTATCAATACAGCGTTGATGGTGGTGCCACGTATCAGGCTTCTGCTTTCTTCCCCGGTCTTCCGATCGGAATCTATCCCCTAAGCGTTATGGATGGCAACGGTTGTCTTGGAAGCGGTACAGTTACTATTACTCAGGCCCCTGCATTAACATACGTAACCAATATTACCGACCTGACCTGTTTTGGAAACAACACAGGATTTTTACAGATCGTTGCCGGTGGCGGAACCCCCGGATATACATATAGTATAAACGGTGGAACTACTTTTAGTGCAGGATTTACATTTGTATCGTTGGCGGCAGGTAACTATAATGTAGTTGTGCAGGATGCTGCCGGTTGCCAGGTAACCGGGGTTGAAACTATAAATGAACCTACTCCTGTTGCTGCAGGGTATATTTTAACGCCAACTACATGTAACGGTGTGTGTGATGGTGTTATTGATGTTGCTGCCGCAGGCGGAACCCCTCCGTATTTATATAGTTCTGATGGTGGAATTACCTACGGACTTTCTTCGAGTATTACCAGCCTTTGTGCAGGAACATATTCAATATTTACCAAAGATGATAATAACTGTTTAGTTGGATCTTCAATGACTGTTCTGCAACCAACCGTTGTTACATTTACTCCTGCAACTACGCCTGAAACGTGTGCGGCAGTTAACGGAACAATTACCATTAACGCTGCTGCCGGTGGAACACCGGGTTATACTTATAGTATTAATGGTGCAGCAGGTCCGTTTGTAGTTCCAAATAATTTTACCGGACTTAATTCAGGAACATATTCATTGATGGTTGAAGATGCAAACGGATGTCAATTCCCGGGAACAGCAACCATCCTTAATGAGTTATCACCAGTGATCAATTCCAATTTTGTGACCAACGTAACGTGTAATGCGGCATGTGATGGTTCATTGGTTGCAACTGCAACAGGTGGAACCGGAGCACTTAGTTTTGATATTGGCGGTCCGGCTCAACCTACGGGTAATTTCCCGGGATTGTGCGCAGGTGCCTACACCCTAACCGTTACCGATGCCAATGGTTGTACGGATGTCTTTGCCTTCAACATTACAGAGCCACCAGTTCTATCATTCACCTCCGCACCAACCAATTTATTGTGCTTTAACGACCTTAGCGGTGTTATTACTTTCACCCCAGCGGGTGGAACAGCTCCTTATATGTTTAGCTACGATAACGGAATTACATTTACAGGATTAAATTCACAAACCAACTTAAGTGCCGGTACTTATAACCTTGTTCTGCAAGACGCGAACGGCTGTACAGTAACCGGAACTCAAACCCTGACCGAACCAACACAAGTTGTTATTACCGCTCAAACCTCCAACGACCCATTATGCTTTGGATCGTGTGATGGTGACGTAAGTGTTACCGTTGTTGGTGGAACAGTTGCAGGTTTGTATACATATACATGGGGCGGTAGTATTGCCGGCCCTGCATCGAGTGTAGCCACAAATTTATGTTCAGGAAATTATACTGTAGACATTGCGGATGATAATGGTTGTACCGTTTCAACAACCTTTACCCTTGTTGATCCTGCCCCATTCGTAATTACTTCAGTTGCCAGTACCGATGTGTTGTGTACGGGTGATTGCAACGGAACTATTAACATTAACGCACCGGCCGGAGTTCAATTTAGTATTGATGGTGGTGGAACATTCCAGGCTGCTCCAAACTTTACAGCTTTATGTGCTAATGGATATAATATTGAGGTTACCAATGCAAACGGATGTACTGCAACATCTGTTGCTATTATAAATGACCAATTACCACTTCAGGTAATTTGTACTCCCGATAGTATTTATTGTTCGGGCGCAGGCTTACCATTATTTGCCTTTGCCTTTGGTGGAGTGGGGCCACACAACTACAGTTGGGATAACGGTGTATTTACCCAGTCTCAAACTGTTAATCCGGTAGGAATTGTAACATATACTGTTTTTGCGACTGATGCTAATGGTTGCATTTCTCCTACCGCGTCAACAACGTATACTCCTTTACCGGGTTATACCGCAAGCATTGTGGCAACCGATACCATTACATGTCCGGGTGATCCTGTTACTATTACAGTTTCTATGGCAAGCGGAAATCCGTTTTATGAATACAACTGGAATACCGGTGCAATTGATTCAACCATTACCATCACAAATAACGGTGCGTTTACCTATACAGTAATTGTAAACGATCAGTGTTTTGATTACGATACATTATCGGTAAATATTACTACATATACACCGCCTACAGTTTCATTCATTATTGATGATACCAGTGGTTGTGTTCCATTAACCGTAACATTAACCAATACAACTCCTCCGGCAATGGTTGGCGGATTGTGTACATGGACATTTAGTGACGGTACTGTTTTAGCAGGATGCGGAACAGTTACAGCAACTTTTGCTACTCCGGGTTGCTATAATGTAGACTTAGAAGTTACATCACCGGAAGGTTGTATAAATAATGTGACACAAAACAATATGTTCTGTGTTCATCCAAATCCGGTTGCCGACTTTTACTGGACGCCAAATAAACCTACCTTTTTCCATGGCGAAGTTCAGTTTTATGATCAATCGTTACTTGCCGATTCATATTCGTGGGATTTTGCCGGTTTGGGAATCTCAACAACCCAAAATCCGCAATTCAATTTCACAGCTATTGATACAGGTTTGTTCCAAATTTGTTTGGCCGTTGCCACAGTTAACGGGTGCGTTGATACAACGTGTAAAGACCTAAGGGTTTATGAAGATTTTGCAGTATATGTTCCAAACGTATTTACACCTGACGGAGATGGTACCAACGATATTTTTTATGCAATTGTTGGCGGTGTTGAGCCGACCGAATTTGAATTCATGATCTTTAACCGCTGGGGTGAGATGATTTACCTGGGTAGCGACTTCAAAACAGGATGGGACGGGACACACAACCAACAAAAATGTAAAGAAGATGTTTATGTATGGAAGATTCGTTTAAAAGATATCGAAGGAGTAAAACATGATTTCAGAGGACACGTAACTCTTTTACGATAATTAACTCAATACATCCAGTCGTTCTGCATCCAGCCGCACTAAAATTGCAAGCAGGATGGAGAACGACATAAGGGATGATCCTCCATAACTAAAAAAAGGCAACGGAATTCCTATAACCGGAACCAGCCCGATAGCCATTCCCATATTGATCAATATGTGCATGAAAAAAACACACGCAACGCAATAAGCATAAATTCGTGTGAAGGCCAGCCGTTGCCGCTCGGCAATAATAATAAGCCGTACGAGTAAAAACATAAAGAGAAACAGCACGCTAAACGATCCTAAAAATCCCCATTCCTCACTCAATGTACAAAAAATAAAATCGGTGCTTTGCATGGGAACGTGTTTTTGATTTTTGTTGGCCAATGTTGCCTGCATATATCCCTTGCCTGTTATACCTCCACTACCTATTGCTGCCATGGCCCTGTCAATATTATATCCCTGTCCATCGGGGTCTTCTTTCAAGCCTAAAAAAATATCGATCCTCTCCTTTTGATGATTGCCCAAAACATTGTTGAACGCATAATCCACAACAAACACCATTCCTGAACTAAGTCCCCAAGCAAGTAAAACAATTACAACGGCCTGTTTTCGGTTACGCTTAACCACGAGATTAAGAATTCCCAATAAAGTAATAAGCCCAATGATACTTAAAATCGCGATGATCATATATTTTCCCGGGGTTTCGGGACCAAAAAAAGGCATCTCCACGGTGCTATCCTTCAACATGAGGGTTGATACGCCTAATACCATTACAAAAAATCCATAAAGCAAAAGATTACCGCTTAATCCTTCACGGTAAAGCATAAAAATAAATCCCGTAAAAACAATAACGGTTCCGGTATCGGGTTGAAGCATAATTAGCGCAGCGGGAGCGCCAATAATTAAAAACGTGTAAGCTTGTGCCTCTGAAAAAAAGCGTGAAAAGAAATTGGAAATTCCCGATAACCCCAACGAAGATCTTCCCATACGCCTTGATTCGGAAATACGAACGTTTTGTGAACTTAAATACCAGGCCAATGCAAGGCTTAAAGCCACCTTCATGAATTCGGAGGGTTGTATACCAAAACTGCCAATGCCAAACCACGCTTTAGCTCCATTAACTTCGGTACCCACCAATACAACCAGGATCAATAAGAAAATACAAAAAATATACGCGGGTATTGCCAAAGTTCGTAAAAACGTGCCCTCCAGTAATATGATGGTGCCCGCCAATCCCAAGCTTATACCATACCACATAGCTTGCTTTCCATATTCCTGAGATGAATCAAAAAATGAAGAATGCTCGGGATTATATGACGAAGAATAAATATTCAGAAGTCCCATACCCGTTAGGGTAAAATAAATGAACACCAACCACCAGTCGATCTTAGCGGCCGTTACCTGATTACTTCTCAACGGTGACCTCTCCTTCTGTTTCTGTCACTTTTGTTGGTAGCCGAATTCAAACCACCGGTATTGGTACGCTTAACGTTTCTGTCGAGCAAATACATTCGTTTAATTCGATTTTGTTTTGCTGTATCCTTTACCGTGCGATTAATATATTTATCGATCATTAACCCCGCCATTGGTGCTGCAACATTTCCACCCCAACCTGCATTCTCTACATAAACACTTATAGCGATCTTAGGATTATCCATTGGAGCGAACGATAAAAATACTGAGTGATCCTCACCATGCGGATTTTGTGCGGTTCCTGTTTTACCGCATACAACAATGTTTTCGAGCTTTGCCTGCGTACCTGTGCCACCAGGCTCATTTACGGCTCTACGCAGGGCTTCGCAAATGGATACAAAGTGCTTCGCTTCTACCCTACAATAATTTTTTTTGTTGAATTTTACCGGTATCTCACCTTCTTTACCTATGCCCCGCAAAAAATGCGGTGTGTAATAAAATCCGTGGTTAGCAATGATGGC
This sequence comes from Flavobacteriales bacterium, assembly GCA_043752145.1. Classification (GTDB taxonomy): domain Bacteria; phylum Bacteroidota; class Bacteroidia; order Flavobacteriales_D; family UBA2798; genus DASPJQ01. The sequence goes on along the minus strand of JAYUZA010000521.1, from coordinate 1,681 downwards.
GGCCAGATTTGCCATTTGCAATGGAATAACCGTAACCTCCCCCTGGCCAATGGCAATTGAATAAATGGTACTGTAAGCCCAACGCCCTTTGCCGAAATATTTATTGTAGTGGGCGGTGTCGGGAATGAACCCGCTTTTTAAATTGGGCACATCGGTATCCAGCTTTACACCAAAGCCAAAACTTTTCATGTAATTGGTCCATTCGATCATGCCAATTTCGGTATCCTTAAAAATGCTTTTTGATTTACGCTGATTAATAATGCGATTGGTAACGCGGTAGAAATAGGGGTTGCATGACATTTGAACAGCACTGTAAATATTTCCGGCCGAGGGATGATTGTGACAACCAACGAGCGATTTGTCGCAGGGGAATCCTGTGTTTTCATTGATGACTCCCATTTGCAAACCAACCAAAGCCTGAACCACTTTGAAAATCGACCCCGGTGGATAACGCGCCTGGATGGGACGATTATACAAAGGTTTTAATGAATCATTTAACTGGAGTTTTCTAAAATTTGCGCCTTTTTCTCTTCCAACCAATATATTGGGATCATATGATGGAGCGGTTACCATACATAAAATTTCGCCATTGCTTGGATCAATCGCCACAATGCTTCCGATCTTATTTTGCATCAACATTTCGCCATACGCCTGTAATTCAATATCGATAGAGCTGTAAATATTTTTGCCCGGTTTAGGCAGCGTATCATATTTTCCATTCTCATAACTCCCGCTCTCCTCACCAATAGCATCACGCAAAATATATTGAACGCCACGCACACCCCGAAGCTCTGCTTCATATGCCTGCTCGAGTCCGCCTTTACCAATATAATCGCGTGAACGGTAATACGGATTTTCCTTAATGTCGGAACTATCCACCTCTTTTAAATATCCCAGTAAATGGGCTGCAACGGGAATAGGATAACCACGCATGGTACGTTCCTGACCGTGGACTCCTGCGTAATTGAATAATTGTTCGGATATGATCTCAAATTGTTCGCTGCGCAATTGCTTTACGAACTCATAGGGCAAGTAAAAGGAGTGCTTGCGTGCAAAAACTATTTTTTTCTTTACTTCATCTAAAGGAAGGTTTACTAACGTTGCCAGGGCTGCGGTATCAAAGGGTTTAAATTGATTGGCGCGCAAGATCAGATCATAGAACGTAGAGTTCTCCACCATTTTTTTTCCTGTACGGTCATAAATAATTCCACGTGCCGGATAGGTGTATAATTTGTATTCCGAAATTTGAGCGGCCCTGTCGGTCCACTTATTCGTAAACACCTGCATGTACAGTAAACGTGCGGTAAACAAAACTCCGACCGTTAAAAAAATCAGGAGTATTACCAACCGTCTGCTGTCAAGCCTATTCATGCGTTTTTAGCTTTAGCGGTTAACAACTGCGCCACTAGAATTAAAAACACATTAAGCAATAAGCTGGCAAATATTTTGAGCAAAATGAAAAAGATATCGCTGAATTTAAATGCTTCCATAAAAAACAACCAGAAATGATGCACAAAAACAAGGATCAACGAATAGGAAGCAAACCAACTAAAACCCATAGAAAAAAGACCGGGTGATGAATTAATATCATACCCCTCCCTTGGTTTTAAAATTCGCAAGATCAACGGGCGAATATATCCTGCAAATGTTGCGGCTGACGTGTGAAGTCCCATGGTGTTTA
>JAYUZA010000520.1:0-3518 GCA_043752145.1 Flavobacteriales bacterium | reverse complement strand
AGAGACTTTTCTTGTTCCAAAAAATTTTAGAGGGCAAATAACCCTAATCTATAACGAGTCGTGTGGTGAGACGATCCCAAGCGTTGATGGAAGACTTATTTATAAGATTCCTGACAATGGGGTTATGATTTTGCAAAACGAACTTGAAACGGGTATTATGGATCAGGAATATTATTTCGTAGATGATAATTGGAAGAAAATTAAAAAAATAGATTATTTTATTCAGCAGGACTTCAATGAGGAATACATAACTGAAAAAAACAAAAACGAACCACCAAGAAATAAAGTTGGTGTTTTTCACTTAGGTACAGGAAGCGGTAGTACACCCAAAAATGAAAACTATAGTTTTCACATCATGTCTGTTAATTCTTGGGAAAGCGTAAGAATTGAGGACAATGACAAAATACTTAAGACGCTTGTTGATAGCTTATTGTTGGAGTGCAGACAAAAGAATAATAGACCGCATAATTGAGCGAAAAGGACTTAAAAAATCCCACTCATTTCTAAGTAGGGTAAGACGTCAGACACTAGATATCGGACATCAGAATTGCAAGCACAAAAAAAGCCGAATGAGATCATTCGGCTTTTTTATCTTCTGATATGTTACAGTACGGATGTCCGATGTCTATTTTATAAGGACTCCACTCGCCACAAACGTTAATTCCGCTTTAGGCTCGGTGATCTTTTCAATTTCTTCTTTTGATTTTCCATCATCTTCGGCATAATGACGTTGGTCGTCAACACTAACCGTGTCAATGGTAACCCAACCTTGCACGGTTGCAGTTTTTCCGGTTGCATCTTTCGGTACAAAAAATTCATAATCTTTAAACTTCACCATCAATTCTTTGTTTTCGCCCATATCTAATCTCATCCAACAACCTTTTGCCTGGCAAACCGAATTAACTTTAGCTGTCAATTTTACTTCCAAACTATCTTTACCGTTAATGGCTTCCAATAATTCCTGGTTGGTCATGGCACCATCTTCGGTTATTTCATCACCGGCTTTATATAAACCACTGGTTGCTGTTGAGTCGGTAGCTGTACCTTCTTCTTTTTTTTCCTGCGATGATCCACATGAAGCCAAAAGTGCGGCAGGAATTAATAAATAAAATAATTTGTTCATTTTTGAAGTTTTAAATTTCGATAAAGGTAGGAGTTTTAGGGTTATAAAAAGCCTCTTCTTAAAAATTCCGACAGCCTTTGTGTCCTCTTGTTGAATGCTTCAATTTCAAGATTAAACACTTAAATTTTCTTTGTGCTCTTAGTGGTTAAAAGCTAAAAAGGTATTTTTAAGAAGAGCGGGATCAACAACCCTCAAAGCAATGGGTTCCGGTGTATTTTAGCGTTTTTCCGGTTTTATCTATTTCGAGGCATTTACCATTTTTTTGTACTTCGGCTTTCCCGTTTATAAAGGGTGAGGCATTCTCAAACAGACCCTTGATCATCGTTTTTCCCGTGGTATCAATATAATAGTAATTGTTGTAGTCTTCTGTTATGCTGACATAGGCCAGACCTTCACTAAAATAAAAAGCGTGGGAATAAATGGGTTTTATTACCATTTCGCCCTTATTATTGATGAAACCTTTTTTATTGTTTAGGGTGACACAGGCGCGGTTACTATCAAAAAATCCAGCCTGCTCGTATTTGAAATCAATTATTTTATTTCCATTTTTATCTATGAAACCATATTTGTCGTTCTTCATAACAGCGGCAAGTCCGCCTGAAAATTTCTCCACTTTTTCAAAAGAACAGGAAATAATTAATTCGCCTTTATAGTTCATGTATCCGCATTTGTTCTTACTGTCGGTAACACCTATCAATCCTTCGCCATCGGCAATTATAAACGTTTCACCGCTCAGTTCCGAAACATGATTAACAAATTGATGTTTTGTAAGCGGTGTAAAGTTTCCTCCCGTATCAATAAAACCATGCCTTTTGTTTTTTATCACAGGCGCATGATTTTCGTAAAAATCATTCACCAAGTCGAATTTAGGCCAAATAATTACTTTTCCTGCGCGGTTTTTGAATCCGTATTTACCATTGTTGGTACTTTGATAAGGAAAAAGTGAATCTATGACCGGAACTATTATCTCAGAAGGTATACTATCTTGTTTTTCGAGAGTATCTGCGTTATTTTTCGACATTTGCAGCGAATCGCTGGTATTAGTTTCAACATCGGTTTTATTCTCATTGCCGCACCGGGTCAATAGTATAACAAGGGCTGCAAAAGAAATGGTTTTTAGATGATGCATAATACCTGCTAAAATAGTAAAATTGAGCCTTCTTTACTCTCAAAACGAGTAAAAGTTGGGTGTAATTTATTATTCGTTGTTTTGAACCCTTTGGTACATTGGTTGTACCAAATACTATAAATAACCACTATTATGCTTAACAGACTAACATTCATTTTGAGTTTTATACTTCTCACAGGTTTTTATTCAAAAGCTGATCATTTAGAATATATCCCAGGTTACACTATAATCAAACGTTCGGTTGACACCACAAACATTAAACCGAGTAAATCGGCTTTTGTGTTTTCGTTTAAAGCACCCATTGGTCAAAAACTTGCGTCAACTATAAGTCTTGATGTGAACGGAAAAAATTATCAACTAACGCCCGATTCAACCGGCAAAGCTGAATTGATCTTGCCAAGAGGTAAACATGGTATTCATACATCCACTTATTACTATGAGGAAATTCGGATGGATACAATTTTTTCAAGAACGCAGGAACGAATTGAAATAAAGGTCGAGTTTGAAATGGACCATGAACCACGTCCCGTGAAGAAACCGGTTATTTATGTTTATTCTCCTCAAACAATGGATGTGAAGATCGAACTGGATGTTGTGGGCGAATTAATGTTTACGTATCCTGTTTATAAAGACAATTGGTCCTTTACCGCCAATCCCGATGGAAATATCGCCATGAACGGACAAAATTATAATTATTTATTTTGGGAAGGCAGCGATGCTAAATATATTGCGCAAGAAAATAAGGAAACCGAAGGTTTTGTTGTGGGTACCGACAAACTTTTATCGTTTTTGGAAAATAGTTTGGCAACAATGGGCTTGAATTCAAAAGAAGTACAGGATTTTATTACGTTTTGGTATCCGCAAATGGTAAAGAACGAAAGGAATAATATTCGTTTTATTTTTAATGAGTCGTGCGATGCATTCGCGAAAATAAATGTTACGCCAAAACCAAACGCTGTTTATCGCCTTAGCATGATCTGGTCGGCTAATACAAGCGAAACGCCAGATGAATTAAAACCGCAAATTTTTCCGAAAGTCAACCGAAACGGTTTTTATTTAATTGAGTGGGGTGGAGTAGAGGTTGAAGAACCGTTTATCGAGACTGAGAATTAGTAATTTATTAAATAGTAAATTATACCAACATTTCAAACGTTGCGGCCAGACCGGTCTTGGCAGCATAAAGGTAAGTTCGAAATCAAAAAAGTCTGGCTACAATATGTAGTTTAATCAATTATTATGTTTTTTTGGTGTTATTTTCGTATCCTG
>JAYUZA010000519.1:0-3529 GCA_043752145.1 Flavobacteriales bacterium | reverse complement strand
AAGGAAAATGGGGCGAACCACAACTTTTAAAAGAAGTAATTAATACACCCGATAACGAAGGTGCCGGTATTCTTGATTCAAAAAGAGAGACCATGTACTTTACCCGTTGTCCTAAAGTTGCAAAAAAAGATGTTGGTTGCTCTATTTGTGAAACCGAATTAAAAGGTAAAAACTGGTCAGAAGCAAAAGTTGTATCAGGTCTTAAAGTGGCCGACTCGATCACGATAGGGCACCCCGCTTTATCAAAAGACAACAATGTAATGATCTTTGCAGGTGACGAAGACATGGGTGGCCAAGGTGGAAAAGATCTTTACATGTCTACATACGATCGTAGAAACAAAACATGGACTACCCCTGTTAATTTAGGTGCAACCATTAACACACCCGGTGATGAAATGTATCCTTTCCTTACACAGGACGGTGATCTTTTTTTCTCGTCTGACGGACACTTAGGAATGGGTGGTTTGGATATTTTCAAGGCGAAAAAAGATGGCGAAAATAAATGGGCTACTCCTGAAAACTTAAAGTACCCGATGAATTCACCTCAACATGATTTCGGAATTACGTTTGACGAAATGGATGGCGTAAAAGACCGTGGTTTTTTCTCGTCAAACCGTACAGGAACAAAAGGTCGTGATGATATCTGGAGCTTTGTTTTGCCTCCGGTACTGTTTGACTTAACAGTTGAAGTAAAAAATCTTGATGACGATACACCAATTGCCGATGCGATAGTTAAATTGGTTGGAACCGATAATACAAGTTATGAAACAAAAACCGATGCAAATGGTGTTTTCAAATTTGATATCACAGGCGATAAGCGTTATATCAATCCAAACACTACATATACAATTGAAGTAAGCAAAAAGAAATTCGTTACAAAAGATCAAACAGGTTCATTAAAAGGTCAGATCTCAACCGTTGATCAACTTACATCACAACAATATTACAAAGTGTTTAAATTGCGTGAGGTTACCATTAGAACAGTATTCCACATGCCAATGGTATTGTACGCTTACGATAAGTCAGAACTAATGATAGACCCGACAGGTGCTGCAAAAGGTAATGATTCAAAATTGCCGGTGAACTCAAAAGATTCATTGAACTACTTATATAAATTAATGAGCGATAACCCGGGATGGATCATCAAACTTCGTTCACATACCGATCAACGTGGTAAAGATGCTTACAACTTAAAGCTTTCACAAAGACGTGCACAGGCTTGTGTTGACTATTTAGTGAAAGAAAAAGGAATTGACCCACGCAGGTTGGTTGCTGAAGGTAAAGGTGAATTAGAACCGGTTAAAGGATGTACCGAAGCCGAAATTAAGGCACTCAAGTTAAAAGAAGAACAGGAAAAAGCGTACCAGAAAAACAGGCGTACGGATTTCCAGATCATAGGATTTGACTTTGATGCTACGGCTCCTAAGTAGCTACGCTAAATAAACTTAAAACCCTTCTTCGCAGAAATGCGTGGAAGGGTTTTTTATTTCAAGACACAGGAAACAGGACACAAGATTTAAAACAAAAGTTCGAATTGGAAATATAAAAAACGGTGACTATTTAAAGGTACAGGAATCGCCATGAATACTACAACTTCAAACAACAAACAATAAACCTTACAAATGTCAGACGTTAAATACAATCAACGTGGCGTTTCTGCAACAAAGCAAGACGTTCATGCTGCCATAAAAAATATTGATAAAGGGCTTTTTCCAAAAGCCTTTTGTAAAGTTGTTGCCGACTATCTATCCAACAGCAACGACCATTGTATTGTCATGCATGCTGATGGTGCGGGAACCAAAACTTCACTGGCGTATGCGTATTGGAAAGAAACAGGTGACTTAAGTGTTTGGAAAGGTATTGCGCAGGATGCACTTGTAATGAATCTTGACGATTTGGCTTGTGTAGGCGCGGTTGATTCCATTTTAATTTCATCAACCATTGGTCGCAACAAACATTTAATTCCGGGCGAAGTACTTAAAGCAATTATTGAAGGCACCGAAGAACTATTGGAAATGTATCGCAGCTGGGGAATTAACATTCACTCAACCGGTGGCGAAACTGCCGATGTGGGCGATTTGGTAAGGACCATTATTGTTGACTCAACCGTTATTTGCCGCATGGAAAGATCAAAAGTCATTTCAAATCATAACATAAGTGCCGGTAACGTTATTGTTGGTTTATCATCGTACGGAAAAGCAACTTACGAAACCGAATACAATGGAGGAATGGGAAGTAATGGTTTAACATCAGCACGACACGATGTATTTAACAAAGCCGTTGCAAAAAAATATCCCGAAACGTTTGACGCAACTACCGATGCGAATTTTACTTACAGCGGAACAAAGAATTTGACAGACAAGATCGATATAGGCAATGGACAAACAATAGATGCCGGAAAATTAGTGCTTTCCCCTACCCGTACCTATGTACCCGTTGTAAAAAAGGTTTTGGAAAAATTGAACGGTAAAATAAACGGCATGGTACATTGCAGCGGTGGTGGACAAACCAAAGTCCTGCATTTTGTGGATGATGTACACATTGTTAAAGATAATTTGTTTTCGATCCCTCCTTTATTTAAATTAATACAGGAAGAATCAAAAACCGACTGGAAAGAAATGTACAAAGTATTTAACATGGGGCACCGTTTTGAATTTTATTGCGATACCGCTTATGCCCAAACCATAATTGATATTTCAAAAGAATTTGGAATAGAGGCACAGATCGTGGGTCGCGTAGAGACCGGCCAAAAGAAACTTACATTGAAAACAATTAATGGTGAGTTTATATATTCAGAATAGCTCAGGGCGTCTACGCTAAAACTTCAGCGACAGCGTAAGGAGCGACATTTTTATAGAATGAAACAATAAATTTAACGAATTAACCCTGCCAGGGATAGAGGCAAATAGCCCCGAACGCAGTGAGGGCTATAGCCGATAGCCCGGCCGCGCTACCGCGCGGGGCAGCCAAATAAAAAAGAATTAACGCGTTGACTCTTGAAAATTGTGTGAATGTCTTTAGATATTCCAACCACAAACATCAAACGTCAAACGCTTTCAAACAAATAAAGAAATGGAAGATCTACTACAACGCCTTGAAGCGATAAAAATACGATACGATGAAGTAAGCGAACTTATTGTTGACCCGGGAATTATTTCCGATATGACCCGCTATGTTTCACTTAACCGCGAATACAAGGACTTGCAGCCTCTCATGGAAACGCTTAAAGAATATAAAAATGTTATTGATAATATTGCAAGCTCAAAAATAGTATTGGACACCGAAAAGGATCCGGAATTTTTGGAAATGGCTAAAACCGAATTTGAAGAACTAACGGCCCGAAAGGTTGTGATGGACGAAGAAATAAAGTACATGCTCATACCAAAAGATCCTGAGGACACGCGCAACGCCATTGTTGAAATACGTGCAGGTACCGGTGGCGATGAAGCAGGAATATTTGTAGGCGATCTGTATCGCATGTACAAACGTTATTGCGATGCCAACAATATTCCCAATGAAGTATTGGTCA
>JAYUZA010000518.1:0-3540 GCA_043752145.1 Flavobacteriales bacterium | reverse complement strand
AATAGAAGGAATTCCACCGGCAATTAATTTTTTGAAAGGATAAAGTTCCAGAGTATCCAAACGTTCCAAACTATGATTTAATTTAGGTAAACCATAATGCGAATCGGTTTCTGTATCGCCATGACCGGGAAAATGTTTGGCACAGGCCATTACTTTTTGTGATTGCATGCCTTTGTAGTATGCAAGGGTCTTACGTGATACCTTGATCTTGTTCTCTCCAAACGAACGCACGTTTATAACGGGGTTGGAACTATTGTTGTTTACATCGGCATCGGGCGCAAAATTAATGTGCACACCAAGTCGCTTACACTCTTTACCAATGGCAATTCCCATTTTTTCAATAAGCGTGTCGTTTTGAACTGCACCCAAAGGCATTTGCTTAGGATAACGAATGGCGCTGTCAATACGCATGGCCAATCCCCATTCGGCATCCATGCCAATTAATAATGGAATTTTACTTTTTTGTTGATAGATATTGGTTAAACGCGCTTGTCGTATAGGACCACCTTGAAAAAATATAATTCCTCCCAAATGAAGTCTCGAAATTTGGTTCGATACTTCATTTATATGTGATGTGTCGCGATTACTATAACCTGAGATCATGAACAACTGACCGATCTTTTCATCAACGCTCATTTTTTTTATGGTTGAATCGGCCCATGCGATAGCTTTTTTATTTATAACATAAGGAGAAAGCGGATTAATGAACGTTGAATCGCTGTTGGAAATAATTTTTTCAGAATAGTTCTCTTCAAAAACGTTTTGACCAAACAAAAGTGTGGACATTAAAATAATAATAGCAGTGGTTAAACGCATGTGTAGTATTAAGCAAAAATTAAGCCCTTAAATTATAGGCTCAATACGCAGGAAAGTGCAACAGGGTTTTATGTTTTTAACAATCAAACGGTTAACATGGATAAATAGTCGATAATTAACCAATTTTTGCATTTCAGATAAGTGCTTAAACCGTATTTTAGCAGTTAGTTATGCCAGGTATAATTCAATTGTTGCCCGATAGTATTGCCAATCAAATTGCTGCAGGTGAAGTCATTCAGCGTCCGGGTTCGGCCGTAAAAGAATTGCTTGAGAATGCGATTGATTCAGGTGCAACAAAAATTAAATTGATCGTAAAGGATGCCGGTCGTACCCTTATACAGGTTACCGATAACGGTTGTGGCATGAACGAAACGGATGCGCGTTTGTGCTTTGAACGTCATGCGACTTCCAAAATTAAAACAGCGGCCGATCTTTTTAATTTATACACCAAAGGTTTTAGAGGAGAAGCGCTTGCTTCAATAGCGGCTATTGCTCAGGTTGAATTAAGGACCAAACGTGCTGATGACGATTTAGGAACATCCATTTTAGTAGAGGGTAGTGAAGTGATAAAGCAGGAACCTGTTTCAACCGCTAACGGCACGACCATTAGCATGAAAAACCTGTTTTATAATGTTCCCGCACGCAGGAATTTTTTAAAGACCGATCAGGTTGAATTACGCCATATCATTGAGGAATTTCAACGCGTGGTCTTGGTGCATTCCGACATTGAATTTAGTTTTTCGCATAATGGTGACGAATTATTTCATTTAACAGCTTCAAATTTGCGCCAGCGACTAGTTAATTTTTTCGGCAAATCGCTGAACGAAAAATTGGTTCCGGTTGAAACAGATACTGAGCTTGCAAAAATTTACGGATTTGTTTTTAAACCCGAAGCCTGTAAGAAGGTGAGGGGCGACCAGTTTTTTTTCGTCAATAACCGGTTTATTAAAAGTCCGGCATTGTATCACGCCATTAATTCATCGTATTCAAATATTCTTGCGTCCGACCATCATCCGGGATTTTTTATTTTCATTGAAGTTCCGCCTGCAAGTTTGGATGTAAACATTCATCCAACAAAAACAGAAGTTAAATTTGAGAACGAACGCGATATTTATACCATCTTAAACGCAGCAGTTCGTCAGGCTTTGGGCAAACATAACATGATCCCCAGCATTGATTTTAACAGGGAGAATGAAGTGGAATTTAATTTATTGCCCAAGAATTCGGAGGTAAAGGTACCTACAGTAAAAGTTGATCCGAATTATAATCCATTTAAATCAAACAATGGTTCGGCCATTAAGCCTGTAAAAACCGAATGGGAAACAACAACCTGGGTTGATCAGGGAAAATTAATGCCAACAAAAGATGATCTTGAAGAAATAATTCAGGCGAATATTATTGATAAAAATCAATTTACCATTCCGGTATTTAAGGTTTTTGGCAAGTATGTAATTGCATCGTTTGAAACAAAAACATTGACCATTAATATTCGAAGGGCTTACGAACGGGTGTATTTTGAGTTTTTGCAGAGCGGACAAATAAAAACCAGCAATTCGCAGCAATTGATGTTTCCTGAGTCGGTTCAACTTTCACCCGTTAAATTTGCTTTGTACTCCGATCTTAAAAGCGAATTGGTTTCTCATGGTTTTGAAATGAATTATGCAGGTGAAAATACCGTAAATATTACGGGAGTTCCTTCGGTAATTGGAACTGAAGTTCAGGCGGTAAAGTTGTTGGAACAAATATTGGATGAGGCCGATAAGTCGAATAACGGTTTAGCCATTAACGTAGTTGAGATCATTCAACGTAAACTGGCCTACAACATTTCGTTGAACAAAGCAAAAACCATGAACAATACCGAGCTGCAGGAGTTAGTAACCGATTTGATGCAAACATCCATGCCAACCCATACACCGGCCGGATTAAATATATTTTTTAGTACATCGTTAGATGAAATAGAAAGGAAATTAGGATAATGTTACAGAATTTTTTTAGAAATATACCGGTCGTATCTAAGAACTTATTGATTCTTAATGTATTGATGTTCGTATTCATTATTACCGGAGGTGAAACTGAATACGGTTTTGTACGAAATAAAATGGTGGGTCTGTTTTATTTTGGCTCAGAAGAATTTAAGCCGTTTCAGTTGGTAACACATATGTTTGCCCATGGTAATTTCATACACCTTGCATTTAATATGTTGGCATTAGCAATGTTTGGAACTGTTTTGGAGCGTGCATGGGGTTCGAGACGATTTTTAATTTTTTACCTTATTACCGGTTTTGGTGCTATGATATTGCACGAAGGTGTTAATGCATTACAAATTTATAATGTAACAGGTGAGCTGTTTCCTACCATGTCATATCCCGGCATTCCAACATCGGAAATAAAGGATTGGATGTACGACCAACATGCTGTTAACATTGTTGGAGGTGCCTATCAAATTCCTGTTGTTGGAGCCAGTGGGGCTATTTTTGGTTTGTTAATAGCGTTTGCTATGTTGTTTCCCAATACCGAAATGATGTTAATATTTTTTCCGATCCCTATAAAAGCGAAATATTTTGTACCCGTTTATGTAGTGCTTGAATTGTTTTTGGGTGTTCAGAATTTTGAAATGGATAATGTGGCGCATTTTGCCCACTTAGGCGGAGCGCTGTTTGGTTTTATTTTGGTGAAGATATGGCAACGGAATAAGAGTACTTTCTATTAAATGGGCATGAACTA
>JAYUZA010000517.1:0-8903 GCA_043752145.1 Flavobacteriales bacterium | reverse complement strand
CCGGGTTCGCGTTTTGCCGCCAATGTGAATTTTGGAACACTCACAAATTTTCAGAACAATTTCAATACCTATGCACAGGATTATTTATCCAGTTCCTTTCAGTCAAATGTGAGTTATACGCGCTCATGGATCGGAACTCCCTTAAGTTTAACAACCAACTTACGGCACAACCAAAATACCCTGGCAAAAACAGTTACTGTAACGGCCCCCGAACTAACGTTTAATGTAGCGCGGTTTTTTCCTTTAGCGGTACTTAAAGAAAATAGTGTTAGTCCGGGTGCATTTGCAAAAGCGTTGGGAAACATTGGCGTTAGTTTTTCATCCAATTTACGCAATGATATAAGTGCCGGAGATAGTTTATGGTCACTTAACGGATTTAATTCGCTTATAAGGAATCATAGCAGGAACGGAATTAAGCATAATGCAACGGTTGGGACCACACTAAAGTTGTTCGGACAAAGATTCACCTTTAATCCTTCGGCAAATTTTACCGAGCGCTGGTATATGCAGTCGTTAAATAAAACGTATGTAGGATCCGAATTGCAAAGCGATACCTTGCGTGAATTTTCGCGAAATCTCGAATATTCATTCAATGGTGCTTTAACTACGCGCTTGTTTGGAATGTATGCAACGCGCAAATCGGGTGGGCCAAAATTACGGCATGTATTTACGCCTTCGATTAATATGAGTTATCGCCCCGATTTTAATACCAGTCAAACCGTTACTGATGGAACTTTAAGCAACACTTATTCTCCTTACGATCTGGGTGTTTTTGGCAAACCTTCATCGGGCGAATCGGGAACGGTGGGTGTAACCTTAGTAAATAGTTTGGAAATGAAAAAACGGTCTTCAGAAGACACTATAACCGGTTTTGTAAAAATTCCGATCATTGAAAATTTTCAAATTAACGGAAACTATGATCTTATTCGCGATTCGTTAAATCTGAGCAATATTCAGTTTTCGGCACGTAATACATTTTTCAAAGTTCTGTCAATTAACTATTCTTCTGTACTGGACCCTTATCATTACAACAACGGAAAAATTACCCGCGAATATCAATGGAACAAAGGAAAAGGATTGGGTAGGGTAACCGTGAATAATTTAGCGGTTAACTATACATTTAAAGCAAAACCACGTAAGAAAAAAGTGGAGCCGAAGAATTTGACGGAAGATGAAAAAGAAGAAGTGGAAAACATGAAAAAGAATACAAATGCGTATATCGATTACGATGTGCCGTTTAGTTTGACGTTGGTATACAATTTGAATTTTAACCGCGTTTTTATCGGCACACTTGATACCGTAATGACCACGCAATCGATAGGTATCAATGGCGATGTAGGCGTAACCAAAAAATTGAAGATCGGCTTCATTACCAATTATGATTTTACAGCAAAAGAAATAAGCTATACGCAGTTTAGTTTGTATTACGATTTGCATTGCTGGGAGTTCAGTACACAGATCATTCCTTTTGGTTTGCGCAAGAGTTATGTAGTGACCTTGAATGTGAAGGCGAGTATTTTGCAGGATTTGAGGTTGCAGAGGAGGAGAAGCTGGGTGGATCTCAATTAATAATGGAACACGGATAACGCGGATGCTAAAGATAAACACGGATAAAATAAAAATCGCTTCGCGGCCACAGATTTACACAGATGTAGATTTTTTCATGCCCACCCCCACACTCTATCATTCCCTTGAAAAAGGGAATCTCCCCGCACTCACACAATAGTCTATCTTTAAAAATCTGTGTAACTTGAGAAATCTGATAAAATCTGTGGTGAAAAAGTCGTAAATTTGTAAAGTGAAAACGTTTAATATACCGGAATACTATCGTTCACCTCTTATTACTGAGATAAAAGAGAAAAGAAAAATTGCAGATCCGCGCAAGCAGGATTTCACGCCCAGTTTTTTGGATTATGGTAACGTTCGTTTTTATTTAGCACGTCATTTTGGTTTTTGTTACGGAGTTGAGAATGCCATTGAAATTGCTTATAAAGCTTTACATGAGAATGAGGGAAAAAGAATTTTTCTCTTGAGTCAAATGATCCACAATCCTGAAGTAAATGCCGATCTGGAAGCCAATGGAATTAAATTCATCATGGATACCGAAGGAAATCATTTTGTTGAATGGGATGAATTAACGCCCGATGATGTTGTGGTTATTCCTGCATTTGGAACAACATTGGAGATTGAAAAATTATTGAACGACAAGGGAATTCAAACCGAAAAATATAATACTACATGTCCGTTCGTGGAAAAAGTGTGGAATCGTGCGCAAAAATTAGGGAGTGATAAATACACCATTTTAATTCATGGTAAGGCAAGTCACGAAGAAACAAGAGCGACTTTTTCGCACAGCAATAAATATTCGCATTCCATTGTTTTGCGCGATATGAAGGAAGCAGAATTATTGGCAAATTACATTGACGGTAGTAGAGATAGTAATGAGTTCTATTCAGAGTTCAAAGGAAGATTCTCCGATGGTTTCGATGTCAACATAGATCTTGAAAAAGTTGGGGTCATTAATCAAACAACCATGTTGGCCACCGAAACGCAGGCCATTGCCGATTTTTTTAAGAATACCATGATCAAAAAGTATGGTGATGTAAATATAAAAGCTCATTTTGCTGATACGCGTGATACGCTTTGTTATGCCACCAACGACAATCAGGAAGCTACCAATGCTTTAATGCATGTTGAGGCCGATATGGCTATTGTGGTTGGAGGATATAATAGTTCAAACACATCGCACCTGGTAGAATTACTCGCGCAGAAATTCCCAACCTATTTCATCAAGAATGAAAGCGAAATAGGAGAGGGTAATTCAATTAATCATTTCGATTATCCGCATAAAAAATTATTGACGACCGAAAATTTCATTGGGACAAAACGTCCGTTTACCATTGTGCTTTCCAGCGGAGCCTCTTGCCCGGATGCGGTGTTGGAAAGGGTTATGTTGAAGTTGAAAGCGAAGTTCTAATGGCTAATATTTTAAGCAAGAAATTAATATTCCTACAAGTAATTTTTTTGTCTTGTACTACAGTAAAAGAGCCGGATAAGCCTGTGCCGATTGAAACACTTTTTATTCGAGAATTGAATCTGGAATTTTGGGACAATGTTAGTCCTATTGAATTGTGGATAGTCTTAAGTTGGCGTATCAGAAAGATATAGTTTATATGATAGATGAGCGCCCAAAAAAGGAATGGTTTAAACCCGAAATGGTTAAGGAATTAAATTTGCTTATTAATGATACATCGGCCTGTTCTTATTTCTTTTCCAGAAATTATAATACTATGCCTCTAAAACTAAAGACTTCTGTTGGTTTGCAAGTCAAATTCATTCTAAAAAATTATGGAATGTTTCCAGCGAATTTTATTTCATACAAATGACAGGTAAATTGCATGATTTACTCTGTTAAATCATAATGGTCGAGTTTAAATTCTTTAATGACTAATATTTTCAATAAATCTCCTGATTTGTAACTCACTAAAATTTGGTTTCTCTTTTGACCTTTTTCAATTGTTCAAATGTAAATAGCTCCGTAGGAGCATCCTGTTTATAGAAACGGAATTTGGAATTATTAAAAGCTTCGTAGGAGCGACCTGTACAATTAGGTTAAATTTACCAAGGCATGGACGTAAAAAAAGCCATAAAAATTAAATTCTTCTGGTTAATGGCGGAGGGATTTTTATTTTAAACGATACAGGCCGCTCCTAAGGAGCTTGTTGATTTTCGTTCTATTTTATTACAAACAGGCCGTCCCTCCGGGACTATTGATTTTACGATTGTTTTTAGTTTACGAAAACATCGTCCCTTCGGGAATTTGCAGTAATGATCGATTGAATTGTTCAGCTCCGTAGGAGCGGCATTTAGGTAAAAACAATAAGTTGATGAGGAACAAACCCGTAGGGGCGACATTTGAGTTGATGTTTTAGTGTTTTATTTCACCGATCGCGTTCGGCTCATGCTTATGCTTAAACATTAGCGCAAATAAAACAGTAACTACCATTGCATAGCCTGCAAAGCAAAGCCATATCGTGTGCCAGTCTTTTTGAGCATCGATCATAAAATAATTGTCAATTAAAAAGCCACTTACGATACTTCCTAAAACTGCACCACAACCGTTGGACATCATCATGAACAAGCCTTGCGCGCTGGAGCGAATACCGGGATCGGTGGTTGTTTCAATAAACAATGATCCTGATATGGTAAAAAAATCAAAAGCCATTCCGTAAACAATGCAGGAAAGAACTATCATCCACAAGCCTGTTGAAGGATCGCCATACGCGAACAGTCCAAAGCGAAATACCCAGGCTAACATAGCAATAAGCATTACGGTTTTTATACCGAAACGTTTTAAGAAAAACGGGATGGCTAAAATAAAAAGTGTTTCAGAAATTTGTGAAATAGACATGATGATGGTCGAGTATTTCACTACAAACGAATCGGCATACTGAGGCATTTTTTCAAAGTCAGAAAGAAAAGAATCGCCATACATATTTGTCAATTGTAAGGCCGCTCCAAGGAACATAGCGAAAATAAAAAATACCGCCATTTTATAGGTGCCAAAAAGTTTGAAAGCGTTAAGACCCATTTTTTGAGCGAAGCTTAAATTTTGTGCGATGGTTTTATTGGGAGGACATTTAGGAAGTGTAAAAGAATAAAGTCCCAACAAAACAGCCGATATGGCGGAGATGTAAAACATATTGGCCGAGGCCTTATTGCCTGTAAGATTTGTGAGCCACATGGCTGCAATAAATCCGACCGTTCCCCAAACACGAATGGGCGGGAACGAAGCGACAACATCAAACTTGTTGTTTTTTAAAATAGCATATGCAATGGAATACGATAATGAAATGGTTGGCATATAACAAAGCATAGCCGCAAAAATTACCCAGAAAAATGTGTTTGGATCTTCAACTTGCGGAATATAGAAAAGTACTAATCCGCCAGCTACATGTAGAATTCCGTATAGCTTTTCAGCATTTATCCATTTGTCAGCTATAATTCCTGTTATTGCAGGCATGATGATGGCCGAAAATCCGAGTGTAGAAAATATGGCTCCGAATTCGGCTCCTCCCCATTGTTTAGTAGCGAACCAATAATTTCCAATGGTAATTAACCAGGCCCCCCATGTAAAAAATTGCAGGAAACTCATGAGTGTGAGCCGGATCTTAATATTCATTGAATTTTATTTCTGAAATATAATTTAGATAATTATTTAATCTGCGTACATCTGCGCAATCTGCGGCAAAGGTTTTTGCGACACGTTGAGGCGAAGCCTCAACATCTGCCTAATTCTTCTTGCGTTTTTTGAGTTCGTCACGAATGCGCGATGCTCTTTCGTAATCTTCATCATCAATGGCCTGTTGCAATCGTTTTTCCAATTCCGCTTCCGGCAAACCGCTTAGTGCAGGTTTTTTTTCAACCGGTTCGTGTTCCTCTTCACCCAGGTCCTCCATTTCTTCTTCAGCATCTTCCAATTCACGTTCGGCATTTTCATCCAATACAATTCCGGCAGAGCTTAAAATAAATTCGTACGTATAAACAGGGCATTTAAATCGAACTGCTAAAGCAATGGCATCGCTGGTGCGTGCATCAATTTCTTCCACTTTTTTTCCTGATCCGCACAATATTTTTGCGTAAAAAATTCCTTCTACAAGATTATAAATAAGCACTTCTTTGATCTCAATATCAAAGCTACCGGCCATGGTTTTAAAAAGATCGTGGGTAAGCGGACGGCTGGGTGTCATTTTTTCCAATTCAATGGCTATTGACTGTGCTTCAAAACCACCAATAATTATGGGAAGTCTGCGTTTGCCATTGGCTTCACCCAAAACAAGCGCGTAAGCCCCACTTTGTGTTTGGCTATATGATAATCCAATAATTTCTAACTTAATTTTCTCCATCTCGTGATCAATTGACCTACACTAAAGTTTCTATAAATATAAGGGAAAAAATTAATTCTGGGAAGCTTTAAATTTCTTTGCGGCCTCAATTATTTGGGGCAGAACTTGAAAGGCATCACCAACAATACCATAGTCGGCTGCCTTAAAGAAAGGAGCCTCGGCATCAGAGTTTATGACAACTATGCATTTACTTCGGTTTACCCCGGCAAGGTGTTGAATAGCGCCCGAAATACCAATGGCAATGTATAAGTTAGGAGCAACGGCTAAACCGGTTTGACCCACGTGTTCGTGATGAGGTCTCCAGCCAATATCTGCTACCGGTCTTGAGCAGGCTGTTGCAGCACCCAAAATTCCGGCCAGTTCTTCAACCATTCCCCAATTTTCGGGACCTTTTAATCCGCGACCGGCCGAAACCACTAATTCGGCCTCAGGTAAGTTAATAGTGCCTTCATTTTTCTTTTGCGATACAACGGTCACTTTTTGCGCGCCTACTTCGGCAGCAAAATCTTCAACGCTTGCAGTTTGTGCCGATTTTACGGGAGCCAAAGCATTTGGAGAAACAGTAATGATCTTACGTGGTGTTAACAATTCAATTTCACCATAGGCTTTGCCCGAGAACATATTTACTTTTACCGTAAATCCGCCATCGGTTGAAGGGTAGGCAATAGCGCTTGTGGCAATTCCTGCTTCCAATCTTGCTGCAACTCTAGGTCCAACTGCACGACCCGTAAGATCATGTGAGAAAATAACAACATCGCCATTTTCTTTTTCAATGGCTTTTAAAACCAATTTGGTTATTTGACTTGTGTCGGCAACGGTTAACGATTTATTCACCAAAACTTTATTGGCACCATATTCGCCTAACGAAGCTAAAACAGCATCATCGGTTTTACCATAGGTAACCGCAACGGTTTGTGTACCTAATTTTGTTGCTAATTGGTGTGCGTATGAAACAACTTCAAATCCCGCTTTGGAAATTTTACCGTTGTTTGATTCTAAAAATGCTAATACTGACATATCTTTTTATTTTAATTTTTATTTTAATTTGAGATTTGAGCAATTTGAGATTTGATGGATCAAATTTCAAATATCAAATTTCAAATCTCTTAAATCACTTTCGCTTCATTGTGCAACAACTCGATCAACTGTCCTGCAGCATCGGCAGGGATCATTTTCACGGCTGATTTTGCAGGAGGCATGATGAATTTTTTTACTTCCCTTGTTTTATTTACGGCAACTGCCGGAATTGTTTCTAACGGTTTTGTACGTGCGGCCATAATGCCGCGCATATTCGGGATACGTTGTTCGGCCATTCCTTTTGCCGAACTAATTACCAATGGCAATGCACATTCCAAAACTTCGGTTCCGCCTTGTATATCGGTTTCCAATGTCGCTTTTCCATTGGCAACATCCAATTTAGTAGCCAAAGAAACAAAAGGCATATCCAATAATTCGGCAACCATGGCGCCAACTTGTGATCCATTGTAATTAATGGTTTCTTTTCCGCAAAGAATGATGTCGAAATTTTTATTCATGGCATATTCGGCAATTTGTTTTGCAACAAAATATCCATCGGTTGGTTCGGCATCAACACGAACACCATCGGTTGCACCAATGGCAAATGCTTTGCGAATAATTTGTTCATCGGGTAAAGTTCCAACCGTAATGGTAGTAACTGTTCCACCTTGCGCCTCGGTTAATTCAAGTGCGCGTACAAGCGAATACCACTCATCGTACGGATTGATAATATATTGAACGTTTGCTTCGTTGAATTTTGTATCGTTATCGGCAAAAGCGATCTTGGTGGTTGTATCGGGTGCTTTGCTAATACACACTAATATTTTTAAACTCATGGTGTTTATTTTAAGGGTAGCAAATTTAAGGAAATATGGCTTTGGGAGGCAAAAATATGTGAACATGAAAAAAATGATCGAAAAAAGTGGCAGCAGCATCGGCAGTTACGGATTTTAGGACAGAATAAATCTGTGTGAATCTGAGCAATCTGCCTAAATCTGTGGTTGTTTAAGCTAGATCTTATTTGCAAATGATTACCTCTTTAAACACGTCAACCGAGTCCCAATTGTTCATAAGAAGCCATTGTTTAACACCGGCCGAGTCGCTGTCATTATTGATTAATTGAAAATTGGGTGGGGTAGCGGTTGCATAGCCGTTAAGGGTGGGTAAACCGGTGGTTAAACTTGCCATCATTCCATCAACCTGCCATTCCTGGTCGGTTGGTTTTGATTTGGAAGGGCGTAATAAAACAAAAATGGTTTTTTCAGGCGTTTTTTGAGAATTGATCTGTTCTACCAATTTTAAATGGTGTTTGCTGGCCACATCGTAATCAATGTAAGAACAGGTTCCCGAAACATTTAGTTGTTCGGCCATAATTATTGCTGCCGCTGCAATTTGTACAATAACCTTTCTTTTTGAAAGATATATTTTCCAGAAAAATGCGATCGAGATCGCGAAAAAAAACAAGAGAATTAAATACGACCGTCCAACGACTTTCAGGTGTTCAAATCCAGGTAAATATTGCATTAAACTATACAGGCCATAACCAAAAAATGCAGTAAAAAATATTAGTAAGATAGAAAGCACATATTGATTCGATCGCATGAATTCAATGTTGTTTTGTAATTTTTTGAATGAGAAAAACACAAAAATAAACATGGCTAGTGGTAAAATTCCCGGAAAGAAATTAAGCAACCAGGCATTTTCGTACCCTTGTAATTTCAACGATAATTGCGACCACCAAAAATTTCCGTAAACGGGTGTTATATATGCCAAGGGACTTGGTAAGAAAGTATTTACGTCAGCAATATTTTCTTTTGGCTGTATATTTCCCATTTGCGAATAATGCGAAATGAGCGGAATAAGTAATGTAGCTGAAATAAAAATAAAAGTTATGGAAATAAGAAGTTTTCGTTCATCAAAGTTTTTGAAAAAGCTTGTTTTTTGAAACAAGTTGAAAAGGAAGAAGACAATTACGCAAGG
>JAYUZA010000516.1:0-3554 GCA_043752145.1 Flavobacteriales bacterium | reverse complement strand
CCACCGGCATTACTCACAGCCGATGCAAGCTCCCATCCGCTACACCATATCATTCCGGCTTGTATGATAGGTCGCTCAATGTTGAAAAGTTGGTTGATCCTGTTTTGCATATTCTTAGTATGATTCTGATGGGCTAAAGGTCGTTAACTTAGTACTTCATCCTCCATAAATACACATTTAACATAAAAAAATTATTAACCATCAAATCCATATAAAAATTCAATTTTTTAAAAATTAATTATTTATCTTTGTCCGGTCTTGAAATATAGGACGTATGAAAAAACTTTTACTTCTATCTCTATCCCTCTTATTGCTAGCTAACAACAGCGATGCACAGCGTAAAAAAATGCGCTATGCTTTTGATTACGGTTTTGGTATTGGACCAAGCAATTATTTGGGTGAAATGGGTGGTAAAGAAAAGACCAGACGCGATTTTATTTGGGACATGAAGCTTAGAAATACCCGTTATTCGGTTAGTGGCTTTGCCCGTTATAAACTCAATAACTATTTTGCTGTGCATGCCGGCATGGCTTATTTGCGTATTCAGGGTGATGATAAATTATCATCGAATCGAGGTCGTAAGGGTAGAAATTTGAATTTCAGGAACGATATGTTGGAATTCACACTTCGGGGCGATGCTTACATTTATGGTTCAAATGATGTTGGTAAACGTGGTACTTATCGCTTAGATTTCAAGTCATATGTGTTTGCCGGTATAGGTGCTGTAATTCACAGCCCTAAAACTACCTATGATGGTGGTTGGGTTAAACTTCGCCCGTTAATGACCGAAGGCGTAAGCTACAAAAAGGTAAGTATGGCAATTCCACTTGGTTTAGGCTTTTATTTTACCAAAAAACGTAAATACCGTTTTGGGTTTGAATTAGGTTGGAGACTTACTTTTACCGATTATCTTGATGATGTTAGCGGTGTTTATGTTGATCATTCGGCCAGTGGAAACCAAATGTTAATTGATTTGGCCAACAGGCGTGATGAACTTGGAACCGATACTTCTGTGCCTACTTCCGATAACTATTCTCCCGGCTCAAAACGTGGTGATGCAAGCCATAACGATACCTACTTCTATTCAGTTTTCACGTATAGTTATGTATTAAAAGGACGCAATACCTTCTATACCCAAAACTACAATTGGTTGTTTGGTAAAAAAGGCAAGCATCGTTTAGTGCGGGTGAAGTTCTAAATCATACAATATTCCTCTTATTCACATCTATTGATATTCTCTCCCAACGGGGACTAAAATTTTATGTACGTTTGGGAGAACGATTATTTGTAATTCAGAAAAAGAGCATAGTGTGAAATTTTATCAAAACGATTTTTGTGTGGGTGTTTTAGGTGGTGGCCAACTTGGCCGAATGCTTGTGCAGGAATCCATCAACCTCAATATCTCGGTGGCCTGTCTTGATCCCGATCCTAACGCTCCTTGTAAGCATCTTGTAAATGAGTTTAAAGTCGGCAGTCTTAACGACTATGATACGGTAATTAATTTTGGTTTAAATAAAAGCGTTTTAACCATTGAAATTGAAAACGTTAACACTAAAGCTCTAAAGGATCTGGAGACCCGGGGAGTCAAGGTTTTTCCACAACCCCATATTTTGGAAATGGTAAAGGACAAAGGCCTTCAAAAGCTGTTTTATACAAAAAACAATATCCCAACCGCTGCATATAAACTTGTAGAGTCCAAAGCCGATCTTGCAGCCGAATTGCCTAACTTTCCCTATATGCAAAAATTAAGGGTAGGAGGTTATGATGGAAAAGGTGTTCATTCATTAAAAACCGAAAGTGATATTAACAATGCCTTTGATGCACCATGTGTTTTGGAAAAATTTGTTGATTTTGAAACCGAAATCTCGGTCATAGTTGCGCGAAACAGCAAGGGTCAAACAGCCGCTTTCCCTATGGTGGATATGGAGTTTAATAAAACGGCAAACCTAGTTGAATATCTTTTTTCACCATCAGCCTTAAGCGAGACCATTCAGTCAACTGCAAAAAAAATTGCGCTTTCGGTAATAGAAAAATTGGAAATGGTGGGGTTACTTGCCGTTGAAATGTTTGTTACCAAAACGGGCGAAATATTAGTGAACGAAATTGCTCCGCGACCCCATAATAGCGGCCACCAAACCATTGAAGCTAATAGGACATCGCAATACGCCCAGCATTTAAGGGCTATTTTAAATTTACCCTTGGGCAATACCGACATCATTTATCCTTCCGTTATGGTCAATATTTTAGGTGAACCCGGGTTTGAAGGTGATGCCATTTATGAAAAATTGGACGATGTATTAAGTTTGCCGGGAACTTACGTGCATCTTTATGGGAAGAAAACAACAAAACCTTATCGTAAAATGGGTCATGTTACAGTGGTAAATAAAAACCTTGACCAGGCAAAACGACAGGCACAAATGATCAAGCAATTATTAAAAGTAAAAGCATGAATATTGAAGTAGGAATTGTTATGGGTAGTCAAAGCGATCTGCCGGTTATGGAAAAAGCTGCAGAAGTTCTGAAACAGTTAGGTATTGAATTTGAAATGGACATTGTTTCAGCTCACCGCACCCCCGAAAAAATGGTAGAATATGCTAAAAACGCCCATCTTCGTGGCCTTAAAGTCATAATAGCCGGGGCTGGCGGAGCCGCACATTTACCGGGTATGATAGCTTCGCTAAGTCCCTTGCCTGTTATTGGTGTTCCGGTAAAATCATCCAATTCAATTGATGGTTGGGACAGCATTTTATCCATCCTGCAAATGCCGGGAGGTGTACCTGTAGCAACAGTTGCGCTTAATGGTGCACAAAATGCCGGAATACTTGCAGCACAGATAATTGGTTGCTCAAATAAGGCAGTACAGTCAAAGATCATAGGGTTTAAGCAAACACTCGGTGAAAAAGTGGATGAAATGTCGGCTGCAATGAAACAAAAAGGTAAATAAATTATTTTTAAACAGCCCTATTAAAGGGATTATTCTCTATTTTAGCATTCCGTTAATTAAAGGTAACACCTTAATAAAACGCTATTTAAGCAAGCATTTATTTTTTAAAACAAAATACAAATTGGTATGAGTAAAAAAGTCTATTTATTAATTCTGTCAACAGCAGTTATGGTATTTACTTCGTGTGGCGGAGGAGACAAGGAAGAAATAACCGGAAAGGATACCCTTGTGGCAAACCTTGATACGGTATTGACTGAAGATACCGAAGAAATATCGGCTGTACTTCCTTCACCGGTTGCTGTTGCCGAGATCTTTGCCAATGCAGGTATTGATTATAAATCAACACTACCAAATAGTCTTGATAACGCTAACAAATACTCAACAACATATAAAAAAGCATTGAACTTTGGTGTTTATACCAGCGACCTTGCTTTTTGCATTGTTAGTGATAAGAATAAAGAGGCCAGCCAGTATTTAAAAGTCATAAGAAGCTTAGGTAATGAAATAGGTTTAAATCAAATTTTTGACAATGAAGATTTGTTGGTTCGTTTTGATAAGAACTTAGCCAATCAGGATTCATTGACTGATCTTATGATCGAGATCAAATCTA
>JAYUZA010000515.1:0-3565 GCA_043752145.1 Flavobacteriales bacterium | reverse complement strand
AGGATATAAAGTACAAGATTACGGCTTTTTACCCGATAAAAGTGTATGGGTAAGTATAACCAATAACAACATCGGTATTGACACGCAATGCATTGTTGAACAAATTGAATACGTATTGTACAATAATATTGCCGATAACTTTCTTATAACCTACCAGAAAAAAATTCGCAAAATACTTCACATAGTTGCTGCCGTAAGAGCAAAACTTATGGATAACCGCAACCTAGGTGAAGACTTTTTCAGGATCAACGCACTTCGTGTTGAAGAAATTGCAGTTTGTGCCGATATACAGGTCGCTACCAATGCTGATATTGAAAAAATTGAAGCCGAAATGTATTTTCGTATCAGCAATTTCTTATCACCAACCGTATATTTTTATACGCTTGATCAGATGTATGAAAAGGGATTTGTAAGTGAGGAAATTTTTGAAGGCCCTGCACTTGACCATGGCTTTATTGATACCAATGAATTGAAAAGTGCCGATCGAAAAAAATCCATTCACGTTTCAGATCTTATCCAGATCATTATGGATATACCCGGTGTACTTGCTGTAAAAAGTATTCAAATTGCCAATATTCCGCTTGACAATGATCTCAATATTCCTTCAGTAAGCGTAAAGTGGTGTTTACAGCTTGCATTTGATAAAAATTATGTTCCAAGACTGACAACCGAACGTTCTAATATAACATTCTTTAAAGATCTTTTACCTTATCACGCCAATGATGAACGTGTGGAAATTATTTTACAGAATCTTATCAATGGACAACGTCCGCAAAAACTGCATAACATTCCGCTTGACATACCTGTACCGGAAGGAACGTTTAGGGACATTGAAAATTATGTAAGTGTACAGGATGAATTTCCGCTCACATACGGCATTGGCCCCGAAGGACTACCTGCTTCTTCATCCGATTTACGCAAAGGGCAACAGCATCAGCTCAAAGGCTTCTTAATGCATTTTGACCAGCTATTAGCCAATTACATGTCGCAACTTTCGCATATAAAGGAATTATTCAGCATGAACGGTGAAACCAATTTTGCAGGTGACTTTGTAATTGACAAAAGTTATTTCACGCAAAGTTTGACACCTTATGTAACCGATGCCAACGATTTATTAATTCAACCTAACTATAACGACAATCTTCAATCCTTTACCGAAGATGACGCCTTATTTGAAGATCGTAGAAATCGTTTTCTTGATCATTTAATGGCGCGCTTTTGCGAACAGTTTACCGACTACGCTATGCTGGTGTATAAACTTGACGGACCAAAAGCACCTAAAGAATTATTGGTTGACAAACTTCGTTTCCTGAACGATTATCCCGATATAAGCAGTGGCCGTTTCAGAGCGTTTAATTACGAAAGCCCTTGCGAATTATGGCATATTGACAATACATCGGGACTTGAAAAACGTATTTCATTATTAACAGGAATTGATGAACGCAAACCTTTATCGCTTATTTATGAAATGGCGTATGAAATAACAGGAACAAGTCCTTACGGTTATGCTATTCCCGATAACACCACCCCCCTGCTTACATCATTTGCTACGTACGCTACAACCGATGAAGTGATGTTGGCGATGGAAAAATTAATTATTAACGGTGTGAACCCTGAAAAATACAAAGTTGTTGACAGTTTGGGGCGTATTTATGACCCTAACAGCACCGGTTATACACCTGATTTTTACAGAGCCATAACGTGTGGAGAACAAACGCTTGCCTGGGATTTTACAACGTCTTTTTCAGACCCTGCACTTGCAGAAGCTACCCTTACCGCTTTCATGAATCAGTTCATTACCGATTTCGAAAACGAATACTACAATAATCCCGAATCAAACCGCAACAACCTTGAATGCCCGCTTGACAGTTACTATACTACTGGTGCAGTATTGGTAAACATGGTTCCCGATCCGCCATACTATACATTTAGCTTTTCGTTGTTCCAATCTCCGTTTAACTTCGGTCCACCAAATGTTGAATTAATTAACGGCACGTGGAAAGCTTATAGCGATTGCAAAACCCCTACTCCGGTAGTTTCAGTTGACGCGACTTTAATTACCCTTACAGTAGATGGTGACCTTTCGCCTTATATTAAAACCACCGCACCGGATAATTGGATCAATATAAGCGGATCCGCTTCCAACAATGGCGATTATGAGGTTGCAACGATTACAGTAAATGAAATTAACCCCGGTGTTTTTCAAACCGTGCTAACTTTTGTTGGCCTGCCTGCGATATCAGCAGCAACACCACTGGGTAACCTTGAATACAACAAACTATCTGGTGCCGAACTTACGCAGATTGGTGAAGAAGCCAAACCTGAAGCTTTATTTGAAATTTCATTTCGCGGAACCAATGTCGCCAATTACGCTTTCAGCACAACAATGCTTGCCACCAATTACCATTTCAACATCGTAGACAAATGTGGCGACACCATTGCTACAAGCATTGAAATTAATTTTAATGCTGCGCTGGCTGCGGCTATTGAAGATCATTTTAACATCAGTCCTGATAATGAAATTCAACTTGTAGACTCAACCAATAATGATGGGACTTATACAGTTATAAATGCTACGGCCGAAGGTCCGGAAATAAAAATTGAAGTTGCTCCCGGGTCACTTACAAGCCTGATTGCCGATGGCGATATCATATTAAACGAAAAAGGATTTGATGTTATTGGTGTCGACCAGGGTAAACATATTTTTATAATTAACATCCCTGATCTTTCTCGCAAATTATTTGCCGGTGAAGGATTCTCTATATTTAATTTATCGCCCAATGACGGTAATTACATTATAAGGGATATTTATAAAGAGGGATTAACAACTATCATAATTACAGAAGAAGCTATCCCATCGCCAATAGTTGCGGGACAGCTTGAATATTTGAAAAAAATTCCGGTATCGCGTATTGAAATTCCAACAAGCGGGAACGAACTTATCTTTGTAAGAGGTGGAGCCGATGACTATGCTGTTAAGCAAATGATCGCTTTCCTTAAATTAAAATTTTTCTCACACGAAGGCATTCATATTGTTGAGCACGTATTACTTCGTCCTAAACATAACGGTAAATTTTACATTGATTTTACTGATGGCGGTAAGCTTTTGGTTCCATTCCTCATCGCACCGGGCACACTTACATTTACTAAAAAATTACCTGTATCTTCAATTGACGTACCGTCAAATTCATTTATTGTCCCTACCAATTTAATGGGTGATCTAACGGCTTTCCAAAGTATAATTATTACAGGGTCAACTGCAGGAATAAATGATGGTACATATACCGTTTTAACTTTTGGTTACGATCCTATAGGTGATGTTACGGGCGTTAAAGTATTGCAACAGATCCCCGATGCCACCTTGCTTGCAAATGGAGACTTTAATTTTTCTAACAACATTCCCATTACAAGTAATAGTACGGTTGCACTGGACGTACCCGTATCTGACATTGAAATTGCAGCGCAATTTATTGTGACCATAAGTGGTTCTTCAGGAGGTGTAAACGATGGTAATTTTACAATTGACAACGTAACCGGTTTTCCAAACGCGACCATTACATTAAAA
>JAYUZA010000514.1:0-3571 GCA_043752145.1 Flavobacteriales bacterium | reverse complement strand
TTTTGGAATGGTAACTTTCGTTCCGTCCTCAGCCTTCATTTCATAACCGTGAATGGTGTTTTCAACGGCTGTAAGGGTATTGTATGTTGCTACGTTTAACATTTAATTTTTACTTTTTTTCTGCCACCAAAACACGAAAACACCAAATTTCACCAAAATCATATTTATACAGAACATTTGGTGGGGTTTGGAGCTTTGGAGATTTGGTGGCTATTCCACTAAATCAAATTTAACCTTCTTATTCTTTATCTTCTCAGTACAAATTTTACTCAACACCTGTTTTATCTTTTTGCGTTTTACTGCGGCATAAGAGAAAAAGTCTTTAACCTCTATCAATCCCACATCATCTTTTCCCAAATCACCTTGCTTACTTAAAAAGCCCACAATGTCTATTTTATTAATTTTATCTTTTTTACCACCTCCAATAAATAGCGTGGCCCAGGTAGGTTCTTCGGGTTTTTCCAAATTCTTGCCTAAACCAAATACAGGAATGGCAGGGTTAAAATAATCGGGTAATTGTTCATCGGCCGATGCAATTACAAAAGCGGTTCCCTTGGCGTTCATACGCGCGGTACGTCCGTTACGGTGTGTAAATTGATCTTCGGTTGACGGTAAGTGATAGTGTATAATGAATTTTATTTCGGGTATATCCAAACCGCGGGCAGCAAGGTCGGTTACCACCAATAATTTCATGCTTCCGTTACGAAATTTCGCCAGCATTTTCTCCCTGTCGCCTTGTTCCATTCCACCGTGAAAAGCATCGTTCATAACACCCATTTCGGTCAAATAGGTACTTATGCGTTCGGTAGCTTCCCGGTGATTGCAAAATACCAAGGTTGCTTCATTTCCGGTATAACAAACCAGGTCGAACAATGTTCCCAGTTTATCACGTTCAGGCGATAGTATCTTCCTTATCGAAAGTTTTATCGGTTCAGCATCGGCCAAAAAGTTAAGTGTTTTTGGCGATTTTATTTTTGTGAATGTTGGAATTTCCTTCATTTCGGTTGCCGAAGTCAAAACTTTTTTCTTCAAGCCAACCAATTTTCGCATAATGAATCCCATTTCCTTCGAGAAACCAAATTCAAGCGATTTATCAAACTCATCAAGTATTATCGTATGCAAAAAATTAATGTCGAATGTGCCGCGGTCAATATGATCGGCTATACGGCCAGGCGTTCCAATAAGCAAAGCGGGAGGTTCGCTCATGTTTTGTTTTTCCACACGCATGCTGTGTCCACCATACGCAGTATTTACCTTCAAACCCGTTTGCATGCTTTTAAAAACACTCTCAATTTGTATCACCAATTCACGCGATGGGGCCACAATTAAAGCCTGAACTTTATGTACGGTTGGTTTAAGTGCGGTTACCAATGGCAATAAAAAAGCAAGGGTCTTTCCCGATCCTGTTGGCGAGTAAAGTATGAGCTCATGGGCGTTTACACTGGCTTCAAGTGCAGCTTCCTGCATTTTATTGGGCGTAAACTTAAGCTTTTCAAGAACTTTTACTATGGCGGGGTCTAGGGTTGACATGGCGCGAAGGTAGTGAAAAAGGAGAGAAGTTAATAGTTATTCGTTAATGGTTAAAAGGGGGCTGCCTCCCTTAAGCAAATGTCGCTATTGATCCATATTAAAAGCAATTTTCAGTCTCCATTGCTCCAGGGTCGGGCTATCGCTCATAGTCCTCACCTGAAGCAAAAACTCGTTCCTCTTTTCACATCATGTTGCGGGCTATCCGCTCTATCCCTGGCAGGGTGTTTCTTTAAAGTAAATTATTCGGATTAGTTCCCAAAACATCACCATCCAAATTAACACCCAAACCAATTACAGTGCGGTTCGCAAAATTGAAATAGGAGGTAATTTGATTTATTTCCAGTATCTCGCCATCGGTAAAACCGGCTTTTTGAAGTTTTAATACATCACTCTGGTTAATCGTATTAATGTGAAGTGTTAATTTATTAGCATAATGCAAACCTTCACACATTTTTTCATCAAACATAACGTCCAGGTTATTGTGTTTTATGCAGTCAAACATCAGGTCCGATTTAGCATTGTCACCTATCAATTTTTTTAATCCCTCAAAATGGTGCTGAACGCAATAATTGCAATTATTTAAAAAGCTTACGTAAACACCAATGCTCTCAATATACCATTTGGGAAGTGTATTGCTTGTATGGTGTATCACGTTTTTGTATAGGCTCAAATGTCCTTCCAGGGTATGCGGCCGCAAACTGTGAACGGTTATAATATTATCAAGGTAATCATCGGGACCTTTAATGCGGTCGTAAATGCGTTTAAGTTCTCCGGTTGATTCGGGATATTTAATTTCTTTGATCCAGGACATACTTTAAAAATAGTTTGTAGTTTATTGTTTGTTGTTTTGGAACTATTTAACCAATTAACAAGGGATTTTGAAACAGTCACCGTATTAACATTTTAGTATTCTGCTCAAATTAAAATCAAATTTTTTACCTTTTAATTCATTGGGAAAATCATACGCTTTTAAGAACTCGAGCAACTTATTCTCAAATTTGACCTGTGTTTTTTCACTGCAAAAGCGCGAGCGTTTTACTTCGACATTTGTTAATTTCCCATTGGTATCAACCGTTAAAGCAAAATTAAAATACACTCCGGTACAACCGGTACAGGTAATTTTGATCTTAAATTCATTCAGGCACTTTGCAAAATATTCGTTGAATTTTTTATTGAACAATTTAGAACCCACGTCTTTTTCAACCATATCAATAAGCTCACCGTTTTTATTATACGTGACGCGAAAATTAAGCGATTCATAACTTTGGCCATTTCTAACCATTGAGCGTTGTGTTTGGTAACCATTGGTAAAATGGATAGTGTCGGAGATACATGTGCCTTCAACAATAATATCATCCTGCGCATTTGTCTTAACGGTCCATCCTATGTCACTGCGGCCACCGCCACCTTGTGCCGAAAAAACGAGGTCTCCTAAACCATTGTATTTTGCTACATACATATCACCATCATTACTGGTGGTATTATTACGGTTATTGAGTAGGATAAAATCGGGTCCGCCACGGGGAGTCAACCCGAATAATTTGAATTGGGAGGAACGAAAATCTCCCGTAATAATAAGATCTCCGGTTGAAGAGAACGTGATATCATTTACGTCATCATAGGAATCACCTCCGGCCGTTTGAGCCCATTGAACGTGTCCATGGGAATTGAATTTAGCTACAAATATGGAAGTACCGTTTCCTTTGTTTGGGTTAATCAGTTGAATGGTTTGGATCATTAAAGTATCTGAATCGTATTTTCCAGCTATATAACGGTTACCTAACGCATCGGCTGTATCCTTGGTATATTGATCGTACCAGGGTTGTTTAGTGAGGTCCATACGCTTTACAGGCTCTTGTTCCTTACAGGCTGAAAATACCGCGATGCCGATAATGAGTTGAATAAGAAATTGCATAGGATAAATATATAAAATATTTATTGATTAATTAACCTTCACGATTAATTCTATCAAAAATTCGGCCGCTAATTAGGTAGAGATTTAAAATTCATATAAGTCGAAACCTGCCTACCTGAGAGGTGG
>JAYUZA010000513.1:0-3580 GCA_043752145.1 Flavobacteriales bacterium | reverse complement strand
AACTCATCATTTTGAAGAAATCAAAGGTGCTACGTTTGGATGTGAATTTAATGAATTCGAAATCCAGGGCGTTTAAGCTGATGCAAATAACAGAAGCAACATGGAACAAAAAATTATTGATGTGATGGTAAAATCTGAACGTTCCAATAACAAAATAAAGCATTGAAAACAGCATGAAAGGTGCAAAGTACATACTAATGGCCGCTATGTCAAACACTATCCCGGCAAAAAAGTCGATAAAGCCGGCATTGGGAAAATACTTGGTATTAAGCACAAAAAAAAGGATGCGGCACAGGGTAAACATTCCCAAAGCGAGTCCCAATCGTACGAATAGAAGGCTTATATAGCTGTTTTTGGATAACACTGCTTAAAAGTAATTTTTTTTCCTTCTTAAAAGTCCAAAATCACTACTTTTATATAATTATATATGATTTATGGCAGTTTTAGAAAAGAGAAACATTGATTTTAAGCGTGGTAATTTGTCGAATGAGAAATTAATTGATCTGTACAAATCAATTCAATTACCGCGTTTGATCGAGGAAAAGATGTTAATCCTTCTTCGCCAAGGACGCATTTCAAAATGGTTCTCCAGTTTTGGTCAGGAAGCAATTTCGGTAGGTATTACCAAAGCCATGAGCAAGGATGAATATATTTTACCAATGCACCGCAATTTGGGTGTATTTACTTCACGTGATATTCCTTTGCATAAATTATTCTTGCAATTTCAGGGAAAGGAAGGTGGTTTTACGAAAGGCCGCGACCGTTCGTTCCATTTTGGTGCAAAGGATTTCAATGTTGTTGGAATGATTAGTCATTTGGGTCCGCAATTGGGGATAGCTGATGGATTGGCCCTCTCACATAAATTAAAAAAAGAAAATAAAGCGGTTGTTGTTTTTAGTGGCGATGGTGGAGCAAGTGAAGGCGATTTTCACGAGAGTATTAACGTGGCGGCCGTTTGGGATCTTCCGGTAATTTTTGCTATTGAAAATAACAGTTGGGGATTATCCACCCCGTCAAACGAACAATTTCGTTGCAAACAATTTATTGATAAAGCCATTGGATACGGAATTGAAGGTGTAAAAATTGATGGAAATAATATTTTAGATGTTTACAATACGGTAACTGCCTTGATGGAGGATCTTCGAAAAAATCCGAGGCCAATTTTATTGGAGTGTATGACGTTTAGGATGCGAGGACACGAAGAAGCATCGGGTACAAAATATTATCCTGATGGAATCCAAGATGAGTGGGCCAAGAAAGATCCGGTTCATAATTTTGAATTGTTCATGATCGAAGAGGGAATTTTATCGACTGCAGAGACCGAGGCAATGAAAGAAAAAATGAAAGAGCATATCGCGGCCGAGTTGGAAGTGGCTTTTGCTGTTCCCGCAATTGTTCCCGATACGAATACCGAGTTAAAAGATATTTATGCTGAATACACTCCTGTATTGACCAAAGCAGGTAACAATAAAAAAGAAATGCGTTTGATCGATGCAATTTCAGATGGTTTGCGCGAAGCAATGAAAAAACATCCTAATTTAATTTTGATGGGACAGGACATTGCCGAGTACGGTGGTGTTTTTAAAGTGACGGATGGATTTTTAAAAGAGTTTGGAAAAGATCGGGTGCGCAATACACCCTTATGTGAATCGGCCATTATTGGAACGGCCCTTGGTTTAAGCATCAATAAAATGAAGGCGATGGTGGAAATGCAGTTTGCCGATTTTGTGACCTGTGGATTCAATCAAATTATTAATAATCTTGCAAAAATAAATTATCGTTGGGGACAAAATGCCGATGTTGTTGTGCGTATGCCTACCGGAGCGGGTGTTGCTGCTGGTCCATTCCATTCACAAAGCAACGAAGCATGGTTTGTACATACACCGGGATTAAAAGTGGTTTATCCCGCTTTTCCTGAAGAAGCAAAAGGCTTGTTGTTAGCAGCTTTTGAAGATCCGAATCCTATAATTTTCTTTGAGCATAAAGCTTTGTACCGTAGTGCGGGAGAAATGGTACCTAACGGATACTATACATACGAAATTGGTAAAGCGGCCTGTGTAAATGAAGGAACACAAGTGAGTATTATTACTTATGGAATGGGTGTTCACTGGGCTTTGGATATTGCAAAAAAACATCCTGAATTATCAATTGACATTATAAATCTTCGTACACTTTTACCATTGGATACCGACACAGTTTATGCTTCAGTTCGAAAAACGGGTCGTGTTTTAATTTTGCATGAAGACTGTTTGACAGGAGGGATTGGCGGAGAACTTTCAGCACTGATAACTGAGAACTGTTTTGAAAATTTAGATGCTCCTGTTGTTCGTGTAGCAAGTTTAGATACTCCGGTGCCCTTTGCAGCTACTTTGGAAAATAATTTCCTGGCAAATGCATTGTTGGAAGAGAAGTTGTTGAAGTTGGTTAGGTACTAGCTTCAACTAATGAAAACCCTCATCTCCATCCTCGCATTCATAACAGGAGGCTTTATGCTTACCGATGGGATTTTCGTGATGTTAAATGGTAAGTATATCGGGCCTGATCTTCCGGGACCCTGGGCCGAGATATTTTATGCTATGGATATTAATGTTTTTAAACTCGGGCCTTTGTTCATAGCCTTTGGTTTAGTATGGTTGATTTTTCTTTTTGCCTTGCGCACAACCAGATCATGGGCTTATAAATTAGGTCTTGTTATTTCAATTCTCACACTTTGGTATTTACCTGTAGGAACACTGTTCTCGCTTATAATTTTGATCGTTCTCCTGATCTCAAGAAAAAAAACTGAAAGAATCTAAATATGACATTTCAATATTTTACAACCGATCAGTCTATTCCGCTTCTCATAAGTATAATTTTTTTCGTCAGTTCAATCGTTTTTTTTCAGATCAACAGAACAAAGTTAAGTGTGCTCCTTTTATTCATAGGTTCTTTGGTCATTGGATATTTCATGGCAAACCTTGATCCGTTCTTAAATATATGGGATGAACAGTATCACGCCCTGGTTGCTAAAAACATGATGTCAAATCCATTTAAGCCTACATTATATGCAGTTCCCTTGATTGAATATGATTATAAAAATTGGACTGCTAACCATGTATGGGTTCATAAACAACCACTGTTTCTTTGGCAAATGGCCTTAAGTATGAAAATATTCGGGGTCAATGAAATGGCTGTTAGAATCCCGAGTATTTTAATGCATTCACTTGCGGTAATGATGATCTATCGTATTGGCAAAATTTCGAATTCAATAAATGTAGGTTATTACGGGGCATTATTATTTTCATTGGCTTATTTCCCGTTAGAATTGATCGCAGGAAAATACCCAACCGACCATAATGACCTTATTTTTGTTTGCTACGTTACAGCAAGTTTTTGGGCCTGGTTTGAATATTCAAATTCAAAAAAAGCTTTTTGGTTGATCCTTATAGGCGTCTTTTCGGGATGCGCAGTATTGGTTAAATGGTTGCCCGGTTTATTGGTTTTCGGAACCTGGTTGATCTCAGTTGCTATCGAAAACAAAAAGAATTGGTACAAATTGAAGTATTATTTCCCATTAATCATTTCACTGCTTATTTCCATT
>JAYUZA010000512.1:0-3581 GCA_043752145.1 Flavobacteriales bacterium | reverse complement strand
GCGATACGATTGATGTTTTGCATTACGAGGTAAATCTGAACATTACCGATTTTACCACCAAAGTGGTTTTTGGAGATACAAAAGTAACATTTAGCCCTAAGGTTAGTTCGATTAACAGTTTGAGTCTGGATCTTCTTGGCTTCACCGTTGACTCGGTTATGTATAACGGTTCGCCCATTGCGTTTAATTATAACGATACACTTTTGGTTTGTTATTTTGCAGGCACAATCCTTGATGCCGATACCCAAATGGTGGATGTTTTTTATACAGGTGTTCCTGAACTGGATCCTTCGTGGGGCGGATTTTATTTTCAAAGCGGATACGCCTATAACCTGGGCGTTGGTTTCGTTTCGGTACCACATACTTTCGGCCGTGTTTTTCATCCTTGTTTTGATAATTTTGTTGAACATGCTACCTATGAATTTAACATTACTACCAATGGCGGTAAAGTTTCCTATTGTAATGGATATATGGCTTCCGAGATCACCGTTGGTTTGGATGTTACGCGTAAATGGATAATGACCGATCCCATTCCGTCTTATCTTGCCTGTGTTGCCGTTAACAGTTATACGCACGTCAATCAGCAGTACGTTAGTGCCGTTACAACTGATACAACTCCCACAATGTTAATTTCATTACCGACCGATACTACAAATTTTAAGAATTCATTCGTTAATTTATTCAACGCGATGGATTCTTACGAAACAAATTATGGTCCGTATGAGTGGGATAAAATTGGTTTTGTAGCAGTGCCGTTCAGTGGTGGAGCAATGGAACATGCAACCTGTATTGCTTACCCTAAATTTGCATTAACCGGTGCAACAACCTATCAAAATTTAATGGCACATGAATTATCGCACCATTGGTGGGGCGATTTGGTTACGTGTCAAACAGCCGAAGAAATGTGGATCAATGAAGGAATGGCCCGATGGTCGGAAGCTTTATTTTTTGAAAAATTATCAGGATACACAGGTTACATGAATGATATTCGTCCCAATCATAAAAGTGTTGTTTGGTTGGCCCACGTAAATGATGGAGGCGCTTATGCAATTGCCGGTGTTCCCTCAAATGTAACGTATGGAACAACTACCTATAACAAAGGTGCCGATGTGGTTCATACATTAAGAGGGTATTTGGGCGACTCATTATTTTTTACAGGATTACGATCGATCATAGCAACCTATAAATTTAAGAACATCAGTTCAACACAATTCCGCGATCATTTGAATGGCATAAGTGGTATAAACGTTACCGACTTTTTTAACGACTGGGTGTTTCAACCGGGGTTCCCTGAATTTGCGGTTGATTCTTTTACTGTAGTCCCAAGCGGACCCAATTTTGATATTACGGTGTACTCAAAACAAAAAACACGATTGGCAACATATCTTGCCACCAATGTTCCAATGGAAATTTCGTTCAAGGATAATAACCTGAATTCATTTACTGCAACAGCTATGTTGAGCGGAGCAAGTCAAACTTTCACTATAACAAATGTTCCATTCAATCCTTCACTTGCTTTTTTTAATGAAGCCGAAAAAATAAGCGAAGCCGTTACATCCCATCAGCAACTTATTACTTCAACCGGAGCAAAATCATTTTCGAACGCCAATTTAAATTTCAATGTAACAACCGTTTCAGATACAGTTTGGGCACGTGTTGAACATCATTGGGTAGCTGCGGATGCGTTTACTGTTCCTAATTTCATGTATTCAATTTCACCTGACAGATTTTGGAGAGTAAGTTTATTGGGGGATGTTATAGGTATGGTTACCAAAGCAACGATTAATTATAACGGTACAACAAGCGGTTCGGGTCACTTGGACAGCGGTTTGGTTGGACTCCTGCCTTTGGGAAGTTATAAAGATGATAGTTTACGTTTGTTCCATCGTAATGATGCTTCTGAAAACTGGCAACTTGTAACAAATATCACATATAATTACGGAGGCTTGACCGATAAGATCGGTTCCGCAACCCTTGATTCGGTTAAAGCGGGTGATTATGCATGGGGAATAAAAACCAGTTCCATAGGAATAACGGAAAGCAAAAGGAAACAAAAATTTGAAGTATATCCGAATCCCGCTTCAAGTATTGTAACAGTTGAACTTAAATCAAACATTCCCGGAAAAAGACACATCGTTTTAAGTGATATGCAGGGAAATAATTTGCGCACGATCGAAATGCAAAATACGCAAAACACCATTGATGTTGCCGCATTGGCAAGAGGAACCTATATGGTTTCACTTCTGTCGGAAAATAAAATTATTGAAACACGAAAATTAATCTTGAAATAATGTCTATACTCACAAAAATTGAAACACGTTCGCCTAAAGGCCTTGATAAGGAAGCAACGAAATTAAAAGTATTGAAATTAAATGCCGAGTTGTCGGAATTACAAAACGTATTGTTTGCCGAAAACAAATACAAAGTATTGGTTGTTTTCCAGGGAATGGATGCTTCAGGAAAAGACGGTGTGGTAAAAGGTGTCTTCAGAGGAATAAATCCTGCAGGCATACGTGTCAAATCGTTTAAATCACCTACCATCGAAGAGAGATCACATAATTTTTTATGGAGAATAGCAAAAGAAGTTCCTCCTTCAGGAATGATCCAGGTTTTTAACCGATCTCATTACGAAGATATTTTGTTTCCTTCAGTGCACAACCTTGTTCCTGAAAAATTAATGAAAAGAAGATATGATCAAATAAATTCATTTGAGGATGTATTAACGGATAATAATACCATTTTATTTAAATTTTATATGCATATCTCAAAAAAAGAGCAAATGGAACGATTGAAAGAGCGCATGGTGTTACCTGAAAAAAAATGGAAGTATAATCCGTCTGATATAAAAGAATCCCGTTTATGGGATAAGTATATGAAGGTTTACGAGAGTATTTTTGCTAAGTGTGGTAAGAATCATCCCTGGGAAATTATTCCTGCCGGGCAAAACTGGTACCGCGATTATGTGGTTTTGAGTCAAATTGTTCCCAAACTTCGTGGCCTTAAAATGAAGTATCCTGAAATTAAAAATTGATATTTCGTCATTGGTAAACCGAAGCCCGAATAAGAAATTATGAAAAAAGGGTTTATATCTCCATATTTAGCATACAGGTTCCGCAAATAAATATTAAAGCAAAATTAAGCATAATCTAATTAGATGAAAAAGAAAGCACTTATTACAGGCGTAACAGGACAGGACGGGGCCTATTTGTCAAAATTATTACTTGAAAAAGGTTATATCGTGCATGGAATAAAGCGAAGAAGTTCGATGTTCAATACGCAGCGAATTGACGATCTGTATAAAGACCAACACGAAGACAATGTGAGTTTCTTTTTGCACTATGGTGATCTAACCGATAGCTCTAACATCATTCGTATTATGCAGGAGGTTCAGCCGGATGAGATCTATAATTTGGGTGCACAATCGCATGTACAGGTTTCATTTGAAACACCCGAATATACGGCCAATGCCGATGCTCTTGGTACTTTACGATTACTTGAAGCCATTCGTATTCTAGGATTAGAAAAGAAAACAAAATTTTATCAGGCGTCTACTTCTGAATTGTATGGATTGGTGCAGGAAG
>JAYUZA010000511.1:0-3592 GCA_043752145.1 Flavobacteriales bacterium | reverse complement strand
GCAAGCGCTGGTCTTGCACAATCACAATGCTCCGTTTCAATTGCATCAAGTAGTAACGTAACCTGTTATGGTTTATGTGACGGAAGTGCAACATTAACAAGCGTAGGAACACCAAACTTTACTTATTTATGGTACCCGGGAGGCCAAACGGTCGCTAACCCTACCGACCTTTGTGCGGGAACAAATACGGTTGTTATGACCGATGGAAGTTCATGCAGTGCAGCAGCAGCTTTAACAATTAGCGAACCCGCCCCGCTTTCTTCCACATTAAGTCAAACCAACGTATCGGCTTGCGATCCTTCTTGTTCAGGATCTGCAACAGTTACTCCTTTAGGAGGAACAGGCCCGTTCATGCATTTGTGGAGTACTTCACCTGCACAAAGTACTGCAACGGCAGTTGGTTTGTGTGGCGCAATGTATACGGATGTGATAACTGATGCGAATGGTTGTTCAACTTCTCGCGCGGTTACTATTTCAGAAGCAAACCCCTTGTTAAATTCTCTTGAAATCACAAGTACTTCAAGCTCGGTTATGTGTGACGGTGAAGTGTCTGCCAATGTTTCAGGCGGTGTTGGACCGTATACATATTTATGGTCACCGGGAGGACAATTAACATCTTCTATCAGCGGTCAGTGTCCGGGTAATTACTTTTCTGTTTGCGTAACAGATGCCGATGGTTGTGAGATTTGCGATTCGTTTACTATTTCTGCTTCTCCAACAAATGGCGTGGAAGAAATTGAAATTGAAAATGCGATTTCTGTTTTTCCTAATCCTTCTAATGGAAGGTTTAGCGTTAAACTGGGATCCGAATTTTTAAATCCATCTATAAGTATAATAAACATACTTGGAGAACAAGTTTACAATTCAAGAATTAATACAAGTAAAGCTGACCTTGATCTTCCTGAAATACAAGAAGGAGTTTATTTTGTAAAGGTTCAGAGTGGTGAAATGACATCAACTAAACGTATAATTATTGATCGTTAACGTTCAATCATCTTAAACGGGGCTTAGAAAAGATCAGGCATTGGTTTCACACCAATGCCTTTTTGCGAATGGACTTTAAATTTACCATCCTTTATGGTGAATCCTGTGAATGGATCGTTGTTGATCAGCCAAGGACCATCAATATCTAAATAGTCGGCAAATGCATTGAGTGTATAAGCGGTTGCGCAACCGCACGAAGATTCGCTCATGCATCCGACAATTATTTTTTTATTCAATTCCTTCGCGCGTTTTGCAAGTGTTATTGCGTTATCAATTCCCCCGCATTTAAGTACTTTGATGTTTATTCCGTTAAAGGAGTCGTGATGGTTTTCAAGATCAGATAAATTCTGAATGCTTTCATCGGCATAAACAGGTAAAATGCCTTCAAGCAAAAGTTGTTTATGTTGTTCGTAGTTTGTTTTTAAAAAAGGTTGTTCTATCAATTCACAACCATATTGTCGCAATTCTTTTGAAAGATCAATTACTTCTTTAAAATCCAATTGTTCCCAACCCTGATTTACGTCTACACAAAATGGTTTATGGATAACGGAAATTACCTGTTTTACAAAATCAATATCGTTTACGCCATCAAGCTTAAGTTTAATGTGTGTGAAATTTTCTGCGATGTTTTTTTTTGAAGCAAGTGAATGCAGATCGTTTTTCGTAAACGTAAAACTTGATCTGTATACATTTGAAGAGGACGGTGTTTTTAAGGATTCTCCCAATGAAATGTTCAACAGTTGAGCATTCAGGTCCAATAAACAATTGCTGATCAAAGCTCGCGTAAATGCACTTAAGGTGAGGTTCGATAAAAGAGTTGAAATAATTTTGGTATCACTATAAGGCAGGTTAAAAACACTAAGATCTGTTTTTTGAATCGCCTCGCGTGTTGCTTCTGCTGTTTCGGTAAGGTAAGGAGGGAAGGTAGCTTCGGCATATCCTATATGGCCGTCTTTTTCTACCGACATAAAAAGGGTATGTGAGCCGGTGCGTGTTCCATGTGCCAGTTTAAACGGATTATTGAAGAGCAGTTCGTATGTTTTTAATTGAATTTTCATTGGCTGTCGCAAATTCGACAGTTATTTTCAGTATTTATTCACTATCCTGAAACTTTGTTCACATACAGGGGTTTATTATTTGATGTTTTAATAGTGTAAATTCAAAAAAATAGCTGAACTTTGAGAAGTAAAAAGTTAACATGCTTAAGGAAATAGAAAAAAGGATATCGGACGATTATAAAAAAATTGTTACCAAGGTTAAAAGCGGTCGTGCCAAGCTTAAAGTAGAGTTAGCCAAGAACAAGAAAGTTGCCATTGGTTTAAAGGAAAATGCTGAGGATGCCTTGCAGGACCTGAAAT
Source organism: Flavobacteriales bacterium (assembly GCA_043752145.1). Taxonomy (GTDB): domain Bacteria; phylum Bacteroidota; class Bacteroidia; order Flavobacteriales_D; family UBA2798; genus DASPJQ01. Next base: position 1,250 of record JAYUZA010000511.1, on the reverse strand, counting down.
CAGGAAGAGTTTTTACAGATGACGATGCTGCAAAAAACTTGAAAAACACGCTTACCGACACGCTTAAGGCAGTTGGTATGACCGGTATTTTTATTTTGCCCGGTGGTAGTATTGGTCTTATAGCACTTCGCAAAATGTTACGTTCCAAGGAAGCCAAAGCTCTTGGCATTGAAAGACTCTTAACCCTTACCATCGAAGAGGCCGAAAAGCTTGCGAGAGAGGAAGAAGCCAGGGCAGCTGTTAAAAAAACCGAAAAAAAAGAGTAGGGTACAATTATTGGTTAATTTAAGCATAATTTATTTCGTATCAAAATAGTTTTTACCATACTCTGTTTTTGCCTTCTCAACTGCGTTAGTGCGCAGTACGATACTATGTCGGTAAGTGGTACCGTTTTTGATTCCGATAATCCTTATGTGCGCATAAATTATTTTGTGGTGAATAAAAGAACAGGAAAGGGTTCATTCGGTAATCATAAAGGGCAATTTAAAATTGCGGTACTTAAAAAGGATTCATTGATTTTTTCCTCGCAGGACTATTATCCGGTAAAAGTAGTGGTACGCGACAGTTGTCGCGCGGCACAATGTGTTTTAGAGATCAGCATGCGTAAAAGAGAAATTGAATTGCGACCGGTTGATATTCTTCCCATTCGTGAACACGATCAGATCACTAAGGATATAAAAAACTTAATTGAGCCAAAAAAGATCGAGCGTGTAACGGCCGATGCAATCAATAGTCCTATTACTGCCTTGTATCAAATGTTCAGTAAACTGGAGCGCGAAAAGCATGAGGTAAGAGTATTGGAAGCAGAGGATAAAAAGCGTGATGTTTTAAAAGAGTTGTTGGCAAAATATGTAAAAGCCGAAATTATAGATCTTGAGGAAGAACAGTTTGACGATTTCATTAGCACAGCCGAATTTGATGTGGAGTATCTTAGAACCTTAAGCGATTATCAGCTTATCAAGTATGTTCAATACCGATACGAGTCCTATATGAGTTTTATGGAAGTATACAATGTGTTGAGAAGACTTGAGCACAATGAATATGAACTAATGCTCCTTGAGGCTCAGGGTCAGCGGCAAGCTGTGATTACCAATATTTTTAAGCAATTCATCGACAAAGAGATATGGACAGCCAGGGCCCAAAATCCCGAATTGATCTTTGAATTCATCAATTATGCTAACCTTAACATTTCCGAATTGATCGAATTAAACGATTATGCCCTAATCGTTACCATAAAACGCAAATACGAT
>JAYUZA010000510.1:0-3593 GCA_043752145.1 Flavobacteriales bacterium | reverse complement strand
TCAAATCGGATTTTTCAAATCTGATTTTTGATCTTTTTTTTTGGATCAGATATAAAGCACTATTTTTAGAACATGAAATACGCGTACACCATTATTATCCTTGCCGCTAATTGCGTTCATTTGAATTCGCAAAACTTAACAATTCCCGAAAGGAGTATTCCCATTAAGCATAGCGATTACTCGGAATGGGTATTGGTATATAATGATGATATAAAAACATCCAAGCTCGAAAACGATAAAACCTATTATTGGTTAAAAGCAAAACAAATACATACCAGCAAAGGTGGTTACGAAGGAAATTTACTTCATGGAGAATACACAGCACTTTATCAGGATAATTCCCTGAGAGAAAAAGGGACTTTTTATAAGGGCCTGAAATCTGGTGAATGGAAAATGTGGTATCCCAACGGAGAGATCAAACAAATTACCCGGTGGCGAAAAGGAAAAATAAGCGGCCGCATAACTTATTATGATGCTCAGGGAAAACTAATGAAGAAAGAAAATTATCGAGCGGGTGAGCTACACGGAAGTCAAATTGAATACAAGGACTCCATTGAAGTTATAAGAAAATTCAGAAATGGCACGGAAATTATAAGGAAGCCAAAAAAAGAAAAGAAGTTAATTGTTAATAGTGAAGAGGGGGTAAAAGAGAAAAGAGAAAAAGGAATTAGAGATAAAAAGTCAAAACCGAGAAAAGAAAGAAAGTTAAAAGAGCAAGAAAAAAAGGAGGAAGAAGAGAAATCTAAGGATAAAAATGAAAAGAGCAAAACTAAAGTGGAAAAGGCATAAATGAAATTTTCATTTCCATACATTAAAGTTAAAGGCAGCATCATGGGTCTGGTATTGACCATTACCATGTTGGTTACACTTTTAAGTTCGATGTTCATTCTAAAATCGGGAATGGATACAGAGATCTCTTTACAATATGAAACAAATGATAAACTGATCAATAATGCTGAATCAGGCCTGCAATTGCTTTTATCGGGCGATGATCTTGTCCAACCCAATTCATCTACGATTATAGATCTTTATGAAGAAGGAAATGATTCGGTTTATCTTGAACGAAAGTCCTGGGGCGTTTTTGAGATCATAACATCAGAATCGCACCAAGGCAAAAAACATATTTCCAAATCTGCCATGATCGGTTCGCGTAATATCAAAGAAGCAAATTCCTTAAGTGTATATGTTGCCGACCTGGGAAAACCACTTTCGGTTTGCGGCCATACACGTTTAGCCGGCATATGTCATGTTCCCGAAAGCGGTTTCAAACGGGCTTATATTGAAGGACAAAATTACGATGGCGATAAATACGTTTTTGGTTCAACGTTGAAAAGTGAACGAAATATTCCTGAATTAGATAAGTCATTTGTAAAAATGATAGAAGCGCAAATTCAAAAACCGATTTCATTGACCGATAGTGTTGTAAATATTCAGGACATATCGTTGAAAGACACACTAATTCGATCATTTGATAAATCAACGCTGGTTTTATTTTCATCAGCCAGTATTAACCTGTTCAATATCGTACTTATTGGAAATATTAAACTTGTTGCCTCATCAATTAAACTTACATCATCGGTTTATGCAAGCAATGTGATCCTCATTGCCAAAACCATTGAACTTGAAGAAGGTTTTGTTGGCGAACTCCAGGCTTTTGCCAGTGAACAAATTCAAGTAGGGAAAAAAGCAGAGCTCCATTACCCTTCTGTACTTGGGGTCATCCGTTACAAAATCATTGAAGACAAAGAACAGGAAATGGACATATTTATTGGTGAAGAATGTAAAATAGTTGGAGACATATTCTCGTATGGCGAAAACTCTATTGAGAATGTAGAAGCTTATATAAGCATTGACAAGAATACTGAAGTCACCGGGAATGTATACGTGAATGGAAAACTCGATATAAAAGGGAAAATATTCGGGAGCACTTATTGTAATAGATTCTATTTAAAGACAAATTCAGGTATTTACGAAAATCATTTATTAAATGCCGAACTGGATGCGACCAAATTACCCAAGCACTATTTAGGATCTGGCTTTTTAAAGGAAGGGAATAAGAAGGAGGTGTTATTGTGGTTTTGAAAGAGGAAATAAATTCAAAAATAGAAAAGAAGAAAGCGCAAGCTTCAGCGACACAAAAGAGCAGCAATAATGAAGTAGCAAAATCAGAAAGCAGAAAACTGTCGAAAAATGACAATTGCGCCTTTGCGTCTTTGCGAGAAAAAATAAAAGGGTCAACACTAATTGAATCTTTAACCGCATTAGCCATTGTAACCGCTGTCATGGGCTCGGCTTTTACCGTGTACAACCAAACCGTCAGCAAACAAAGCCATGTCATGAAAGTGCGCGCAAAATTTATACAAACGGCCTTTGAACAAAATGTGTTGACCGAAAAAATAAGTGAAGATCTTTCAGACGAATTCACCACCGTAGAGACCGAGGAAATAGATTATAAAAACCTGAGTGATGTAAAGCAATACACATTAATCATTAAAAACAAAGCTGGTAAACAATTGCTAAAAAAGAACTACCTGAAATATACTCCAAAATAGAAATGCAGACAACGAAAGACATATCAACAAACCTTAACAGGCGCAAAAAATTACGTGTGTCTTGTGTCTCGTGTCTCGCGTCTAAAAAAAAGGGATTTACAACCATGGAACTAAGCATCGTTATGCTTCTGTCAGGACTCATTAGCAGCCTGGCATACGGTGGCTATGTGCTTTTTGGGAAACAGATACACAAACACGCGAAGTTAACCGAACAAACATTGGACACACAATTATTGATGACGCTTTTGAAAAAAGACACTTATACATCGGACAAAATGCAGATAAACGGCAATCTTCTTCTTTTTGAAAAGGAAAACAATGCTATTACATATTCTTTTGAAGATGAAAACTATATTTTGCGGACACAGGCAAGTATAACGGATACGTTCAAACTTGAATACACGAATTTTTACACTAAGTTAAAAAGTCAGGCCATTTCAACCAATAACCTTATTGATGAATTCGGTTTTACTGTGAATTATAAGAAGAGCGAATCACTTATATCATTCGCCAAAAATTATGGAAATAAATTATTGATCGAGGAGGAACTGGCGCATGGACATTGATATAAGCAAATTTAAATCATCTCTTGCCGCAACCGTTCCAAAAGAAAAGGGAGGAAGCTCTTTGTCCACAATCCTCAACAAAGACATAAAACTATTTGGTAAACGTTTTGGTGATAAGCAAAAGGAAAAACTATACGGAGAGATGAATACACTCCTAAGCGCAGGGGTAGATATTAAAACTTCGCTTGAATTATTGGAAGGCGACCATTTTAAAAAGGAAGAAACCAAAATACTTGCCGGAATTCGCGAGAACATTATTAAGGGACAAAGCTTTTCACAGGCTTTGGAACAATCGGGCTATTTTTCCAATTACGAAGTCTTCAGTATTAAAATTGGCGAAGAAAGTGGCAAGATCAACGATATTGTAAAAGAACTGGCCAATTATTATACAAAACGCATTGCCTTAAAACGCCAAATGACAGGCATCTTCACCTATCCTGTTTTCCTCATCATGGTATCAACCGGAATTTTGTAT
>JAYUZA010000509.1:0-3602 GCA_043752145.1 Flavobacteriales bacterium | reverse complement strand
GATGAAAAACATGATCCGAATTTTTTGTGCGTGCAGGCGTGGTTATTTTTTTATGTCCTGCAAATGCTTTATCGTAATGATCGGCCGCATTATTTCTTGCTTTAGCATACTCATCCAAATGACGCAATTTAATGCGTAAAATAGCAGCTTGCATACTGTCCAACCTGCTGTTCACACCAATTTCATCGTGTACGTATTGCACACTTTGTCCGTGATTGGCGATCATGCGTAATTTTTTGGCTAATTCATCGTCATTGGTAAACATTGCTCCGCCATCGCCAAAACAACCTAAATTTTTTGAAGGAAAAAAGGATGTACAACCAACAATACCGATCGTTCCCGCTTTTTGTTTTTTACCATCGCTAAAAGTGTAAGTCGACCCAATGGCTTGTGCTGTATCTTCAATTACATGTAAATTATGTTTTTTCGCAACCTTCATAATGGCTTCCATGTTGGCACACTGACCAAACAAGTGAACCGGAACAATTGCTTTTGTTTTAGGTGTAATGGCCTTTTCCATCGCTTCAACATCAATGTCGAACGTATCGGGATAAACATCCACCAAAACCGGTTTTAATTTTAATAAAGCTATTACTTCAGCTGTTGCAACATAGGTAAAACTTGCTGTAATAACTTCGTCACCAGGCTGTAGGTTTAAAGCCATCATGGCAATTTGCAAAGCATCGGTTCCGTTAGCGCAAGGTATAACGTGCTTGGCACCTAAGTAGTTTTCCAATTCTTTTTGGAATTCTTTTACTTCTGGTCCGTTAATGTATGCCGATGAACGAATCACATTCAAAACGGCTGTATCAATTTCCGTTTTTATTTTTTCGTACTGACCCAAAAGGTCAACCATTTGTATTTTTTGCATAACCATAGTTCTATTTTTTTAGCCGCACATTAACGCAGATGAAAATGCCAAAGGCATTTTATAAATCTGTTTAATTTTCACGATTTCGAGCGTTTCAATTTTTTTTAATCCGTTTTAATCCGTGTAATCCGTGGCTTTTTGTGTTTTAAAAATCTGCGTATATCTGCGCAATCTGCGGCTTAACCTAAAGCTTGCTTTAAATCCTCAATTAAATCCTCTACATCTTCAACCCCTACACTCAACCGCAATAAATTATCCACCACACCAACTTTTTCGCGTTCAGCTTTAGGAATGGATGCATGCGTCATTGTTGCAGGATGGTTTATCAACGATTCAACACCGCCCAACGATTCGGCCAACGAAAATACTTTTACACTTGAAGCCATTTTAAACGCTTCGTCAGTGGTGCCTTTGTAGACGAATGAAACCATACCGCCAAAATCCTTCATTTGTCTTTTAGCAATAGCATGGTTTGGGTGATCTTCAAATCCCGGCCAATAAACTTTTTCAATTTTCGGGTGGGTTTTTAAATATTCGGCAATTTTTTTTCCGTTCGAACAATGTCTTTCCATGCGCAAATGCAATGTTTTTATACCGCGCAATACTAAAAAACTATCCATAGGTCCCGGATTTGAACCACATGAATTAAGAATGAATGCCAATCGTTCATAGATCTTATCATCGTTCAAACATAATGCTCCCATCACAACATCACTATGTCCGCCCAAATATTTTGTAACCGAATGCATAACTATTGTTGCACCCAGGTTCAACGGATTTTGTAAGTAGGGTGAAGCAAATGTATTGTCAACACCCAATATGCAATTATTTTCTTTAGCAATTTTAGCACAGGCTTCAATGTCCACAATTTGCATAGTTGGATTAGTTGGCGTTTCTATCCAAATTAATTTGGTTTTTGAATTTAAATGTTTCTTGATGTTTTCGGCATTCGTTAAATCAATGAAATGGAATTTAATTCCCATTGGTTCGTAAATTTTTGTGAACATCCGATACGAACCCCCGTACAGATCATCACCGGTAATAACTTCGTCACCCGGTAATAATAATTTTATAACGGCATCCATTGAACCCATACCGCTCGAAAAACATAAACCGTATTTTGCATTTTCTAAAGCAGCAATATTTCTTTCCAGTGCCGAACGTGTCGGATTTTTTCCACGCGCATAAGCAAAGCCTTTGTGTTTTCCCGGCCATTCCTGCACATAGGTCGAGGTTTGGTAAATAGGGGGCATAATTGCTCCTGTACTGGGGTCAGGCGATTGGCCTGCGTGAATGGCTTTTGTGCCGAATTTATGTTTTGAATTTTCCATTTATATTAACAACAGGTGCAAAGAAAACCATTTTATGCTAATCTTTAAAGTCTGTTACGATAAACATTGCCTAATTAAGAAATTTTATGCGAAAGATCTATTACCTGTCAACCTGCTCAACCTGTGCCCGTATAATGAAAGATCTCAAGATTACTGCTAAGAATTTTCAATTGCAGGACATTAAAACCGAGAAAATTACAGCCAAACAACTCGATGAAATGAAAAAGTTGAGCGGTTCATTCGAAGCGCTGTTTAGTCGTATAGCTTTGAAATATAGAGCATTAGGATTAGGTTCGAAAAGCCTGACCGAAAGCGACTATAAAAAATACATTCTGGAAGAATACACATTCCTAAAGCGACCTGTGATATTTGTTGATGGTGAAATTTTCATTGGTAATTCAAAATTGGTTATTGAGGCAGCCCGTAAAGCATTACTTTAGTTTCTTGAACAGGAATTTAATTGCTCATTTAAGCGTTTTTGGCGCTATGCTCATTTACGGGGCTAATTATGTGATCATGAAAAAGGTCACGCCCGAGCATGTTTTACCTTTTGCATTAGTTGTTTTTCGTGTTGTTGGAGCCTTAATGCTTTTTACGCTCTCGGGTTTTTTCATCAAAGAAAAATTACACAAAAAGGATATTCTGCTTTGTGCTGTATTGGCATTTTTTGGTGTAGCCGCCAACCAGGTTTTATTTGTAAGTGGTCTAAGCATTACTTCTCCTATCAACGCGGCTATTTAATGCTTACATCTCCGCTTCTTGTGCTTATAATTTCTATTGTATTAAAAAAAGAAAAAGGAACTTTATTAAAATCATTGGGCGTGGTCATTGGTTTTACCGGAGCTATTATTGTAATTATGTTCGGCACTATTTCTAAAGAATTTAAAAGCGATTGGCATGGCGATATCATGATCCTGTTCAACGCGCTTTCATGGGGAATATTCCTTATATTTTCAAAACCACTCATGGTAAAATATCATACGGTTACGGTTATGAAATGGGTATTTTTATTCGGAGCAGTATATACTGTGCCTTTGGGAATTCATCAGGCAACACTTGTAGATTATAGCGCGTTTACGTCATTAACGTGGTTTAATTTATTTTATGTTATTGTTCTTACAACTTTTTTAGCGTATTTATTAAATACGTATGCATTAAAGCAATTAAGCTCATCGGTTGTAAGTGCGTATATCTACACACAACCGTTTTTAGCGGCTTGTTTCGGATTAATGTTCGGCATGGACCAACTTAATTTCATGCGCATTGTAGGAGCTGTAATAGTATTTATTGGCGTTTACATGGTGAGTTATAAGTCTAAAGCTTAGTATCTCAAATCTTTTGCCTAATGCCTTTTGGCTTTTGCCTCACCTAAATTTCATATCTTAGCAAAAAATTCAACA
>JAYUZA010000508.1:0-3613 GCA_043752145.1 Flavobacteriales bacterium | reverse complement strand
GGTATACTCTCTGATACTCACAGTTATCTTGACCCCAAAGTGTTTAAGTTCTTTGAACATTGCCAACAGGTTTGGCATGCGGGTGATGTTGGAAATACAGCTGTAACCGATGTATTAAAACAAAAATTTGATCTTAAAGCGGTTTATGGAAATATTGATGATGCCGAATTGCGAAAAGAATTTAAGGAAGACCTGATATTTACCGTTGAAGGCAAAAAAATTTTCCTTACACATATTGCAGGTAAACCGTACACATATAATAAACGCGTTGCCGACATTTTATTAAGCGAAAAACCCGATATACTTGTATGCGGTCATTCTCATATTTTGCGGGTAGAATTCGATAAAAAATACAATGTCCTTTTCCTGAATCCCGGTGCTGCGGGCATTCACGGTTTTCATAAGGTAAAAACACTTTTACGGTTTGATATTGTTGACAGGCAATTGAAGAATATGGAGGCTATTGAGATGGGACCGAGAGTTAGTTAATTTCGAATTCCGAGTTTCGAATTGAGGGACTTTTGAGTCACAACCACACTCACACCCCATCATTCCCACGAAAGTGGGAATCTCCCCAAAACCCATGCAAAAGATTTAATCATTCACGTCTCAACTCTGCCAGGGATGGAGCCGATACCCCGCACCATGAAGCGATGCGAGGTTGAGAGCATCTGCTTCATGGGAGGAGTAAAGGCGAGAGCCCGACCCGATTTTTTGATTTACGGCCTTCATAATTTCCGTTTAGTTGTGGCCGTGAACTTCGTTTCTGATTTCATATTTCTGATTTGATGAGGGAGGTAGCCCCGTCCGAACGGATGATTTTTTAGAATAAAAAACTCGATCTATTGATCATTCATCCGGGCGGGCAAAAAAAACCACCTACCATTGCCATATTCTGCTAATTTTGCACTCCTTATTATGATTAAAATTACTTTACCCGATGGTAGCGTTCGTGAATACCCAAAAGGTACCACCGCTCTTGAAATTGCCAAATCCATATCAGAAGGATTGGCCCGTAACGTGTTGGCAGCCGAACTAAATGGTACGGTATGCGATGCTACTTTACCTATACATGCCGACACGAAATTGAAATTATTAACCTGGAACGATGAGCAGGGCAAGGCTACCATGTGGCACTCATCGGCCCACTTATTGGCCGAGGCCGTTGAAAGCATTTATCCTAAAGCAAAATTTGGTATTGGTCCCGCCATTGAGAACGGATTTTATTATGATATTGACTTTGGAGAGGAAACAATTTCGAGCGATGATTTTAAAAAGATAGAAGAAAAAATGCTTGAACTGGCCCGCCAAAAAAATGCGTATGTGCGCACCGAGGTAGGTAAAAAAGAAGCCATTGAATATTTTACCAAAAAAGGTGATGAATATAAACTTGAATTAATTGAAGGTTTACAGGACGGACAAATTACCTTTTACCAACAGGGAAATTTTACCGACTTGTGCCGCGGACCGCATATACCCGAAACAGGTTTTATTAAGGCTGTAAAAGTATTGAGTTTAGCCGGTGCTTATTGGCGTGGCGATGAAAGCCGCAAGCAATTAACGCGTTTGTATGGCATAACGTTTCCGAAGCAACAGGAGTTAACCGATTATTTGGTTTTATTGGAGGAAGCAAAAAAACGTGATCACCGTAAACTTGGAAAAGAGCTTGAATTATTCACCTTCTCTCAAAAAGTTGGGATGGGTTTACCATTATGGTTACCCAAGGGAACAGCCTTGCGTGAGCGTTTGGAAAATTTCATGCGTGTTGCGCAAAAAAAAGCTGGATACTTACAAGTTGTTACTCCGCATATTGGTCATAAGGATTTGTACGTTACATCGGGTCACTACGAAAAATATGGTAAAGATGCTTTTCAACCCATTAAAACTCCTGCCGAGGGCGAAGAGTTCTTTTTGAAACCGATGAATTGTCCGCATCACTGCGAAATTTATAAAGCTAGTCCGAAATCATACAAAGATTTACCTGTGCGTTTAGCCGAATTTGGAACCGTTTACCGTTACGAACAGCATGGCGAATTACATGGCTTAACACGTGTACGCGGATTTACGCAAGACGATGCGCATATTTTTTGCAGACCCGATCAGGTTGAAGAAGAATTTAAAAAAGTAATTGATCTGGTGATGTATGTTTTTAAAGCATTGGACTTTAAAGAATTTACCGCGCAAATCTCCTTACGCGATCCGGAGGATAAGGCCAAGTACATTGGAAGTGATGAAAACTGGGAAAAGGCCGAAACTGCTATTATAAATGCGGCAAAGGATAAGGGGTTGATAACAAAAGTTGAATTGGGTGAGGCTGCATTTTACGGCCCTAAGCTGGATTTCATGGTTAAAGACGCCATTGGCCGTAAATGGCAATTGGGTACCATTCAGGTTGATTATAACTTACCTGAGCGCTTTGAATTAGAGTACACAGGAAGTGATAATCAGAAACATAGGCCGGTAATGATACACCGTGCACCCTTTGGAAGTTTAGAGCGATTTGTGGCTGTGTTAATAGAACACTGTGCCGGAAAGTTCCCTTTATGGCTTAATCCGGTGCAATACACCCTGTTGCCTATAAGCGAAAAATACACCGATTATTGCCAAAAAGTTTTCGAATTACTAAATAATTCCGATATTCGCGGCCTCATTGACGAAAGGGCCGAGAAGATAGGGAAGAAAATACGGGATGCTGAAATTCAAAAAACACCATTCATGTTAATTATCGGGGAAAAAGAGGCGGCTGACGGAACAGTGAGTGTACGAAAACAAGGTGAAACGGGAGATTTGGGAAGTATGACAGTGGAGGAGTTTGCTGCGTTGATACAGAATGAAATAAATGAGAAATTACAATTGTTAAATTAGAATAAGGAGGTCAATATTTTTCCAAAGAAAGAGTACAAGCCGCGCACCTTTAACAGACGAGTAAAAGAGGAGCTGCACAAAATTAATGAGAAGATCACTGCAACGCAGGTACGTATTGTAGGCGATGAAGTTGAATCAAATGTTGTTTCGGTAAGAGACGCATTAAAGATCGCTCAGGATTTGGATCTCGACCTTGTGGAAATATCTCCAAACGCAACACCGCCTGTTTGCCGTATTGTTGATTACAAAAAGTTTCTTTACGAATTAAAAAAGAAACAAAAAGAGATCAAAGCAAAGCAAGCAAAAGTTGTTGTAAAGGAAATACGATTTGGACCCAATACCGATGACCATGATTTTGATTTTAAATTAAAACATGCCATTGGGTTTTTGAACGAAGGCGCAAAAGTGAGAGCTTATGTGTTTTTTAAAGGAAGATCAATTGTGTACAAAGAACGTGGCGAGATACTTTTATTGAAGTTCGCACAGCAATTGGAAGATGTAGGAGTGGTTGAAAAACTGCCCTCGATGGAAGGTAAGAAGATGGATATTTTGATCAATCCGAAGAAGAAGAAATAATTAAAAAGGTCGGAAACACTTTAGGACACGTAAGACCACTTAAGAATAGAAAATAAACTAAATACTCAAGTGTTCTTAAGTGTCCTTAAGTGTTTCGAAAATAAAGAGAATTAATAAATAATAAATACGAAGTAAGATGCCTAAAATGAAAACAAATGCCAGTGCCAAGAAA
>JAYUZA010000507.1:0-3625 GCA_043752145.1 Flavobacteriales bacterium | reverse complement strand
AACGCTGAGAGAGCCCAAAAGTTACTTTCAACGGGTTAAAAAAAGTTAATTTTATTTCATTATTGGTTTCACGATCCAAAAATAAAAAAAAGTAAAAAAAGAATAAAATTCGGAATGTTAAAAACTTCAAAAATTTTAATTTTTGGTTTGGGAGCAACAACGGTTAGCCTGGGTTCCTATGTTGTGTATACCAAATTTTTTGATCAACCAAAACAGGTAGTTAAGCAGGAAAACAATTCCACCCGCGATTTTGACACCATTCCCGAAAAGGATTCCTCGCTCGATGCGTTGAATAAAATTTTGGCTGATAACAACGAGGCGAAAAACACTGTGATCGAAAAGAATGACGTTGTAGTTGAAACGTATGAGAACATTGATAGGAACAGTGCTTTGTACGATAGCTTGGTGGCAGCGGGAAGCGTGAAGGATGTAAATGCCAAAAACGTAAAAATTGTTAACGATAGTAAAACAATTATTAAAGCCGATAAATTTGTGGCTAAAAAAGTAGTTTCCATTATTGGTTATATCAAAAACAGCAATGATAGTTTGATGAATACGCTTATTGATGTAAAAGCGGGTGGCAACGGTAAAGTAACCATGGAGTTTTGGGAAAGTCCTGTAAATTTTAAAGGATACAGATTAGGAAAAGATAAAATGACCTTGTTTGGTATTGTGCCCGATGATGTGAAATTAATTAAGCATAAAAATGAGCTTTATCTTGTTACCATTAATAACGTATATATGGTTAAAGCATGTGCCGATTTTTGCGCTTTAAAACCCATTAAAGATAAATCGGTGTGTGCTGATGTGATGAGCCATGTTAATTGAATTCTATAAATATCAGGGAACGGGAAACGATTTTATCGTGATCAATAATTTTGCGGGGGAATACAAAGAACCCAACACAAGTTCAATCCAAAAAATGTGTGACCGAAAATTCGGGATCGGAGCTGACGGACTCATGCTTATTGAAAAAAGTACTCTTGCCGATTTCAAACTTACTTTTTTTAATCCCGATGGTAGTGAAAGTTTTTGCGGGAACGGGAGTCGATGTGCCGTAAAATTTGTTTGTGATATTCATTTGATCCATAAACCCGAAATGAGTTTTGAGGCTTTTGACGGTGTGCATCAGGCAAAGATCAAAACCAATTCGGTTTCCATTACTATGCGCGATGTTAATGAAGTAGAGCAGGACTTAAATGGTGTTTTTATTAATACGGGCTCACCACATCTTGTTTTGGTGAGGGAAGATGTGGACACGGTAAAAATAGTGGAAGAGGGTAGTAAGTTGCGATATAATAAAATTTATGAACCCCTTGGGACTAACGTAAATTTTTTACAGGTTGTGGATGGCGGAATTAAAATACGCACCTATGAAAAAGGAGTTGAAAACGAAACACTCAGTTGCGGTACAGGCGTTACAGCCGCTGCGTTAGTGTATGCATCGTTATACAAAACCAATTCGAGTGTTAGCGTAATAACCAAGGGCGGAAAATTGAATGTGAGCTATACACAGGACAATAATTCTTTTACCAATGTAAAACTGGAGGGTCCAACCGAATTTGTTTTTAAAGGATTCTACAATGAATAATTATTTATTGGAGAACGTTGTTGAGTTTTCGTCCTCACCAACGGACAAACAAACACTTTTAGTCATTCATAAATTGCATCGTACTCCGTATCATATCGGCATCTTGTATGGCGATACGTATTATGCGTTGACAATAAAAGGAGCTGAAATTCGCCCTAGGGAGGAAACGACAATGATTCTTACCGATAAGACCATTAATAACCTGATAATCGAAATTAAGCATGCCGATACTAAGGTTGATGCACGTTTGTATTTTTCAGGATCGGCTTTGGACCATAAGGAATTTCTTTCCTGTTTGTTCCCTGTCAAACAACTTATAGCGGCCTTAACCACGAATAATAAGTTTAACGAGGCAAATAATTTATTTGAGCTTCTTGATACGTTAATGGAACATAATTTAGTTGGCAGGATCATGGCAACGCGTATGACACCCATCATGGAATCAAAAATTGTGTTGATGCGGTACGATACCGAAGCCATTAAAAAGCACATTAAGCGATTGCAGGAGAAAAACCAAAGTGAGAACGGTAAAGAACATACTTCGCAATAAATGGTTCAGGCGATTCGCTTGGTTTACACTGGCTTGTTTGCTTTTCATTATTTTTTCAAATGTTTGGGTCAATTCGTATACACGTTCTTATTTGTATGATGATGCGGCAAAGATCCCGAAAAAAAATGTGGCCATGGTTTTGGGAACAAGCAGGGAATTAAAGAATGGAAGAAAAAATTTATTTTTTGATTACCGTATACAGGCAACGGTAAAATTATACAAAGCCAATAAAATAAATTTAATTGTGGTGAGTGGCGATAATTCAACTACACATTACGATGAGCCAACCATGATGAAAGAGGAATTAGTGAAACGCGGAATTCCCGCCTGTAAAATTACCTGCGATTTTGCGGGGTTCAGAACGTTTGACAGTGTATTGCGTATGTGGAAAGTGTTCGGCCAAACATCATTTACTATTATTTCACAAAAGTTCCACAACCAGCGCGCTGTTTTTATAGGAAGAAAGTATGGATTGGATGTGATAGGTTATAACGCTACCGATGTATTGGGTGCCAACGGACTTAAAACACATGTACGTGAATATTTTGCAAGAGCCAAAGCCGTTATCGATCTGTATATATGGCCTGCACGCGCCAAGTTTTTGGGGGATGAAGAAAATTTGGATAAGTGTGAGTAGGATTTTAGCTCGCAAAGACGCCAAGAAGGGAAGATGACTAATGGAACACGCCCGGCTAACAACAAAATTAAAATGAAAGTCGGGCAGGCACCGATGCGACTGATTAAAACGGATTTTTTTCGCTTCGCCACCACAGATTATAACAGATTTCTCAGATTGCACAGATTAGCACGGATCAATCTGTGTAAATCTGTGTAATCCGTGGCTACTTTCTTTTATTTTCTGCCTTTAGGCGGAAAATAAAAATCTGCGTTTATCTGCGAAATCTGCGGCAAAAAAAGGGGGGGGACAAAAAAAGGGCCACATTCCTGCAGCCCTTTCTTAAATATAGTTTTCTTAAGTAATTACATCACGATAAAGAAATCGAAGAAACAAATACAAGCCGCATACGGCATTCTTACACCTTTAGCGTTTGCAACAATACTTCCGTTCTTTCTGATATCACCATTGGATTCAACTCTACCTACAATGCTTCCGTTCTTACGAACATCACCGTTTGGCTCAATTTTACCTACGATAGATCCGTTTTTGCGAATGTCACCGTTCGATTCGATTTTACCTACGATCGATCCATTTACACGAATATCGCCATTGGATTCAAATTTTCCTTTTTCGGTTCCTTTAATGGTAACAACTCCGGTTGAAGAAACATTACCAAACTGAGTACCATTTTTTGTAATCGTTTGTGCGCTTGCAGCGTTTACGAACAAGCAAACAAGTGAAGCAAGAATTAATTTTTTTAGTTTCATTTTTGTGGTTTTTAAAGATTATACATAAATATAGTAAGATTTTTGACATGAAGGAATCAAATATCGAGCCACAGTTTTAGCTGAAATGGCGATTCAGA
>JAYUZA010000506.1:0-3631 GCA_043752145.1 Flavobacteriales bacterium | reverse complement strand
AATCTTAACGGTTTGAGACCTTCTGCACTTATTATATATGGCACTAACGCTGATTTCACTCGTAAAAACCGATTTTTTTGACCAATTGAATTATCCTGTTTTCGACTAATTTTACGAAAAAAAACATGATTTTACCTGTAATGGTGGTATATTTTACTGTTTAAACCTTATAAATACTACTTTTATACATGCTTCTACTAACCCCTGCCAACTGGACCGATTACGAATTAATTGATAGCGGTAATTTTGAAAAACTTGAGCGTTTTGGTAAATATATCACTATACGCCCCGAGCCACAGGCTATATGGAGGCCCGGACTAAGTGACAAGGAATGGATCAAACAGGCACATGTAAAATTCCAACAAAAAAGCAGTGCTGCAGGTGACTGGAAAAAGCTAAAAGACATGCCCGACCAATGGAAAATTCAATATCCCTTGGGTGAAAAAAGCATTACACTGCGTTTAGGCCTCACTAACTTCAAGCATGTTGGGGTTTTTCCCGAACAAGCCGTTAACTGGAATTATATATACGATACCCTTAAATCATTTAAAAAAGAGCAACCCCGCTTCCTTAATTTATTTGCCTACACAGGTGCCGCCTCGTTAGCTGCCAAAGCCGCGGGTGCAGATGTGGTGCATGTTGACTCCATTAAACAAGTAGTGAGTTGGGCCAGTGATAATATGAAATATTCAAATTTGGATAATATACGCTGGGTTGTTGAGGATGCAATGAAATTTGTGCAGCGCGAAGTAAAACGCGGCAATAAATACAATGGAATTATTTTGGATCCTCCGTCATACGGACATGGACCTAACGGAGAAAAATGGAAATTGGAAGAAAACATCATGGAAATGATGGAAGGTGTTGCGCAATTACTGGACCCCGAAGAGAATTTTTTAATTCTGAATGCGTATTCACTCGGATTTTCAGCATTGGTGATCGAGAATTTTTTAAAGGGTGATTCGAAAGATCTTGAAACAGGTGAATTGTATTTGCATTCGAAAACGGATCAAAAATTGCCGTTGGGTGTTTTCGGGCGTTTTATTACTAAGAAATAAATTTAACCGCAGCAAGCCGCAGATATCACAATAAGTTTAGCCGCAGATTGCGCAGATGAACGCAGATTCATTGAGGCTCGAGTACGTTGAATAGAATACCGCAATCGAAACAGAAACAATTAACGCAAATTGGTGGCGAATAAAATCGAAGCTTCGCTTCGGCAGATTTAAGCAAAATGAGTAAGGAATATGATATTGCCATTGTTGGTTCGGGTTTAGCCGGCTGTACACTGGCATTTAAATTAAAACAAGCGGGGAAAAATGTTTTGATCATTGATGAACCAAAACTTTCTTCTTCTTCACGCATTGCTGCAGGCGTTTACAATCCCTTAATTTTTAAACGCACAACCTTAACCTGGAAAGCAAAGGAAACTATTTTAAGTTGTATTGATTTTTACAACGAAGTGCAAAAAATTACCGGTACTCAATTTCATTTTCCAACCATTATGACCCGAATTATTTCGGGATATGAAGAGCAAAACGAGTGGGTACGCAAATCGGGTTTACCAGTGTATAGTGATTTTATTGACGATGAAATAAGTTCAACTGAATTACAGGGTTGTAAAACACCCTTTGGTCATGCCCAAATAAAAAATACCGGATATATAAACACCAAAATTTATCTGGATGCTGTTTTAAATTATGTTGGAAGTGAAAACCTATTGAACGAAACATTTGATCATTCAAAATTAAAAACTGACCAAAAAACATTGTCATATAACGATATTTTATTTGAAAAAATAGTTTTTTGCGAAGGTCATTTACTCAATAAAAATCCGTGGTTCAACCATGTATCACTTTATCCTGTTAAAGGCGAAGTAATTGAAATTGAAAATTCGGGAATTCCTGCATCAACTGTTTACAGTGGCGGTGTTTATTTTGTGGCCATGAATGAGAGTAAAATAAAAATTGGCGGCACCTATGATTGGGACAACCTCAACGAAAGAGTAACCGAAAAAGCGAAAAGCGAATTGCTGGAAAAAACAAAACAGTTTTTTACGGGAGAAATAAACGTAACAAACCAATTGGCAGGAATAAGACCGGCCAGTAAAGACCGCAGACCCATTGTTGGCACACATCAGCAAAACAAAAACATGTTTATTTTAAACGGATTAGGGACTAAGGGAGTTAGTTTGGTACCGTGGTGTAGTGAGCAACTAATTAACCTCATCGAAAAAGGGATTGAGCCTGAGAGGGAAATAAGTTGTAGTAGATTTTAAATAGAGAAACTTCTACTTAGCAACTCTCTTTATCGAACAACCAATTGGTTTCGTATCATTATTCTTGATCTTTTTTCCATTCGCCAAATTCGCCAGCGCACTTTCCAAATATTTATCTTTTACATCGGCTGCTTTTCCAACATTGTCGTCAATTGAACCACGGTAAACCAGTTTCATATTCTTGTCGAACAAAAATACATGCGGTGTTGTTTTTGCACCAAAAGCATTTGCTAAAGCGCTTTCTTCGTCCAATACATAATCCATTTTAAATGCTTTGGCTTTTGCGCGGGCAACCATATCGTCAAAACTATCACCTTTATCGCGTTTGGCATGATTTGAATTGACCAATACCATTCCTACCTTTGAAGCAGTGGCTTTATCGTACACCTGGTTATAGCGACCGTCCCAGCCCTCGCTGTTGGCACCATCACCCACAACAAAGGGACAAGTATTGCAACTGAAAACGACCAGTAACCCGTTGTCAGACTTACAATTGCTCAACGATTTACTTGAATTATCAATGGCTTTCATTTTTACGTCCGTCATTGGGCAAGCTGTACCAATATCAATGGTTTTAATTTCGCTGCTTCCTTTAAACGCGTAAGCTGTTACACAGGCTATTGCAATAAATAGTATCTTCTTCATGGTGAATAATTATTAGAAGTGTAAATTACAAATAATTGCTTAAAGTATTTATAAATCTTATATCTTTAAAGCTATTCAAATGTTAAATTATGTCTGTAATACGCCCCTTTAATTTTAAAAAATGGATCGATGAAAATCGTCATTTATTAAAACCGCCTATTGGCAATAAAGTTATTTATCAGGACACCGAATTCATAGTCATGGTGGTTGGTGGTCCCAATGCACGAAAAGATTATCACTTTAACGAAAGTGAAGAATTTTTTTACCAGTTAGAAGGCGATATCATTGTGCGCATACAGGAAGATGGCAAAGCAGTTGATATGCATATCAAGGAAGGTGAAATATTCTTATTGCCTCCCAATACACCGCACTCGCCTAACCGACCCGCAAATACTATTGGTTTGGTTATTGAGCGCAAGCGTAAGGACAGTGAATTGGATGGCCTGATGTGGTTTTGTGATAAGTGTAACCATAAATTATTTGACAAACGTTTTTACATGCGTAGCATTGAAAAAGATTTTTTACCAACGTTCACTGAGTTTTATTCGAGCATTGATCATAGAACATGTAAAAAATGTAACCACGTAATGGAAATTGATGAGCGTTTTGTATGATAACTCAGCTCAAAAACCGCCAAGAGCGGTTCAACGACTCAATAAAAGAACAAATCATTATGGAGTTAAATTCCTACAGCCTCTGCGACCTCAG
>JAYUZA010000505.1:0-3668 GCA_043752145.1 Flavobacteriales bacterium | reverse complement strand
GATTTCTCAGATTACACAGATTTTCCCCGCCCCTTTGTAACCACGCTTGCCTTCATGTAGGCGCTGTAGGGAAGCAAGGGATTGCACGGATTAATTTCGTAATTATAAAAATCTGTGTAATCTGTGGCCGCGAAGCGAAAAAGTTTGGTGACGAAACACTTTGTGTTCAACGACACCATTGGAATATAAAATGATGGAGTTAAGTCGCCAGGAGCATATACGTTAATTTTCGCACGGTAATAAATCTGTGTAATCTGAGAAATCTGAATAAATCTGTGGTCAAGACACCTGGCAGCAAAGCTCTGGGGTAATCCCATAAATTTTTGTCAAAATTCAGCACTAAATCTCATTCTTAATCGTTAACCGTTACCAATTTTGTGTATTTTTATTGCATGAAATGGATCATTGCATTTTTACTCATTACCATACTGGCATTTTCGGGCCAATCACAGGATGTATTTAAATACAAAGCGCAAATTGACATTGGCGCAGGTGCCACCGTTTTTAATATCCCCAACACACTTAATATTGGCGATAAGTCGCAGGCATTTGCAACCGCATTTAAACTGGACGCAACGTTTGAGGTAAAAAAACATTTTTCCATCGGACTTGGTATTACCATGAATAAATATGCAACCGAAAATGATTCAACAGCAACATTTGTTGAAGCAAAAAGTCCGGTTATTTTATTTTTAGCGAACTATCATTTACTGGATACCAAAAAGATGAATTTTTGTATCGGCACAGGTATCGGTGTTAATGGATTAAATTATACCCGAAGGGTTTTTTACGATTCAACAATGGTTGAAGGAAAAGTACGTACCCAAGGTCCCGCATTTTTAGTAAACGCACAATATCGTTATTATTTCACCAAAACATTCGGTCTTTATATCAGGGCGCAATACGTAGTGAATGGCGGACGTTTAAAATCAGTAACAGTAAACGGACAAGAGCTGGAGCGTATCGACAATCATCCGATAGACGATGTTTTTTTTAATTTCAGAGGTATTTCCGCTTCATTCGGTTTAAGTCTCCGCTTCTGATATATGTCCAGTATCCGTCAGTTATTCTTAAACCATGTTGCACAAACCAGCGATTTCCCTATGGGACTGGAAATTGTAAGGGGTGAAGGAAATTATTTGATCGATGTAAACGGAAAAAAATATTTAGACCTTATCTCAGGTATTGCCGTTTCAAATTTAGGTCATTCAAATCCCGCTATTGTAAATGCTGTTGTTGAGCAAGCCAAAACAAATATGCATACCATGGTGTATGGCGAATATGTTTTGGGTCCGCAGGTTAATTTAGCAACCAAATTAGCGTCACTGCTTCCTTCAAATTTATCATCGGTATATTTTGTCAATTCGGGAAGCGAAGCTGTTGAAGGCGCTTTAAAATTGGCCAAACGCTATACAGGAAGATCGAAAATTATTTCATTTAAGAATTCATACCACGGTTCCACACATGGTGCTTTATCATTGGGCGGAGACGAGGAGAGGCGCAACGCTTTCAGGCCTCTTCTTCCCGAAATGTGTCGCATCGATTACAATGATCTTGATCAGTTAAGCGCGATAGACGATACAACTGCAGCGGTGATCATGGAGCCCATTCAGGCCGAAACAGGAATGACATTGCCTGAAAAAGGATATTTGGAAAAAGTAAAAGAACTTTGCACAAAACATAAAGCTTTATTGATCTTTGATGAAATTCAAACCGGATTTGGTCGCACGGGAAAATTATTCGCTTTCGAAAAACACAATGTAATTCCCGATGTATTGTTACTGGGAAAAGCCTTTGGTGGAGGAATGCCATTGGGCGCATTCATTTCCTCCAATGAAATTATGAAAAGTTTGAGAAATGATCCCATCTTAGGTCATATCACAACATTTGGTGGTCACCCGGTAAGTTGCGCTGCTTCTTTAGCAGCGCTCACTATTTTATGCGAAACAAGTTTGGTGAAAGACGTTTACGAAAAAGGAAAATTATTTACATCACTCTTATTATCAAACAAAAAAATAAAGGAAGTAAGAGGAACAGGATTAATGTTTGCGGTTCAGTTAAACGATTTTGACCAGGTGCAAAATGTCATCAAGCAATGTCTTGAAAAAGGAATTATTCTCGATTGGTTCCTGTATAATAACAGCAGTGTTCGTATTGCCCCGCCCTTAACAATCACCAATGAGGAAATTCAAGTGGTTTGTAATACTTTGAATTTGATTATCCTATAAAGGCCAAGGCTCTCCCTGCCAGTTTTTCATGTTATTAAATAATTTTTAGCAATGCTATTATTCCTGTCAAAAATTAAGTAACATTGTAAGTGAAAACAACATCAAACCTCAAATCTCAAATCAATCAAATCTCAAATCTATCAAAACCTCAAATCAATCAAATCCCAAATCCCTCAAATTCCTCAAATCTCAAATTAATCAAACCTCAAATCAATCAAATCTCAAAAATTCAATAAACCCATTATAAAAACAAACTATGAGTGATTCAACTGAAGCGAAATGTCCTTTTCCACATGGACAAATGAAACAAACCGCAGGCAACGGAACTTCTAACAAAGATTGGTGGCCAAACCGTTTAAATTTAGGAATTCTCCGACAACATTCTTCTTTGTCGGATCCTATGGACAAAGGATTTAATTATGCCGAAGAATTTAAAAAACTGGATCTAAAAGCGATCAAAAAAGATATATTCGAATTAATGACCAATTCGCAAGATTGGTGGCCTGCCGATTATGGACATTATGGTCCATTGTTTATACGCATGGCATGGCATAGCGCAGGCACATATCGTATTGCAGATGGTCGTGGTGGTGCAGGAACAGGCAATCAACGTTTTGCTCCGGTAAACTCTTGGCCTGATAATGGAAATTTAGATAAAGCACGTTTTTTACTTTGGCCTATTAAACAAAAGTACGGCAATAAAATTTCCTGGGCCGATCTAATGATCTTAGCAGGTAATTGTGCATTGGAATCTATGGGTTTCAAAACATTTGGATTTGCTGGAGGTCGTGAAGATATTTGGGAATCAGAAAAAGAAATTAACTGGGGCAATGAAAGAGAATGGCTAGGGGATAAACGCTACAAAGGAGAGAGAGAGTTAGATAATCCTTTGGCTGCTGTTCAAATGGGATTGATATACGTGAATCCGCAAGGCCCAAATGGCAACCCCGATCCATTGGCTTCGGCAAAAGATGTAAGAGAAACTTTTGCTCGTATGGCTATGAATGATGAGGAAACAGTGGCTTTGGTAGCTGGCGGACATACTTTTGGTAAAGCACATGGAGCGGCAAGTGATAGCCATGTTGGGAAAGAACCTGAAGGTGAAAGCATTGAAAAAATGGGAATGGGATGGATTAATAGTTTTGGAACAGGTAAAGGTGGTGATACAATAACAAGCGGAATTGAAGGTGCTTGGAAACCAAATCCCACTACTTGGGATAATGGCTATTTTGAAACATTATTTAAATACGAATGGAAATTAAGTAAAAGTCCTGCAGGGGCTCATCAATGGACACCAACAGACGAGAGTGCAAAAACTACTGTAGTAGATGCTCACGACTCTAAAAAGTTTTTTGCACCAATGATGACAACTGCAGATATGGCTTTAAGAATGGATCCAGTGTATGAAAAAATTTCAAGAAAATTTCTGAATGATTTTGA
>JAYUZA010000504.1:0-9193 GCA_043752145.1 Flavobacteriales bacterium | reverse complement strand
CGGTTGGCGCTGATGATCATGCCATGTTCTGGGACAAATGCTATACCGGTGGAGACCTAAGTTTTTACGGTGGTTCGGGCGGTCTTTTTTTCAACGTTTCACCTCTTTTGGGATATAGACCGGGAAATAAAAAATTCTCTTATGGTATTGGTGGCACCTATCAATACACTTCTTTCAATTATTCGGGTTATAATTATCACTATTCTCTATTTGGAATAAGAGCTTTTGTACGACAAGAAATTGCCAATGTGATATTGATCCATGGCGAAGCCGAAAATTACTTTACCAAGGGTATAAATGTATTTACCAAACAGCTCGAAACTATCAGCATTCCCTGTGCCAATGTATTTATTGGCTATAAGCATCAATTTTCTGAATTCTCCTACTCATATCTTATGATCGGCTATGAGGTAACGGCAAACCCAAACGCCTTTCAATACGTTTATCCGCTTCACCCCTTGGTTTTTAAAGCCGGGTATATTCTTGATATTAAGGGAAAATAGTTCAAAAATTTAACAATTTTCACCCTTTTTGTAGAAGAATATCCGCTGTTTTTAGCCTTTCAACAGTTGGCATTTATTAATTGGCAAACCTATTCAGGACTTTGGCTGAAATTTGCTATCTTTAAAGCCATATTTACCTACCCAAAATGAAAAAAACACTTATCGCCCTATTTGCATTCGGATTTTCGTTTGCAAATTCACAAATTGTTATCAATGAATATTCAGGCTCCAACGTATCACAACACGTGGATGATAACGGCCAGTTCAGCGATTGGTTTGAATTGTATAATACTACAGCCGGACCAATTGATCTTACCGGATATTATTTAAGTGATAATATAAGCAAGCCTACAAAATTTCAGATTCCTACTGGTGCAATAATTCCTGCGAACGGCTTTTTCAGAGTTTATTGCAGCAATAACGCGATTATTTCAGGTGGAAATATTCATACTAACTTCAAGTTGACTCAAACAAAACCTGAAACCATTTTAATTGCAAATCCTGCCGGAACGATCATGAATCAGGTTACACTTAATCCTACTCAACCAAATCATTCACGCGGTAGAACCACCGATGGAGGTTCAACCTGGTCGTTGTACAAAAGTCCTTCACAGGGTGCCAGCAACAGTACCAAACCAGCTTTTAATAACTATACAGCAAAACCTGCGTTCAATTATTTACCGGGTAAATATACAGTTGCATTATCCATTACCTTAACCGGTGATCCCGGTTCAACTATTTATTATACCCTTAACGGACAAACACCAACTACATTCTCTACCATTTACACAGTTCCAATTAACGTAAGTTCAACTACCGTTATACGTGCCATGGCCATTAATTCCGACACCATGCGTCCGCAAAGTTTTGTTGAAACAAATACATATTTTATCAACGAAAATCATACCATAGCCGTTGCTTCTGTAAGTGGCGATGCAATTTTAACCCTTTTGAACGGTACCTTCAGCACGCCTGATGTAACCGTTGAATATTTTGATCCAACGGGTCTAATGGTTACAGAAGTATCAGGCTCGGCTAACGAACATGGAAATGATTCGTGGTCTTATCCTCAACGTGGGTTTGACTTTATCGGTAATGATGAATACGGTATTAATTATGGTTTAACCTATAAAATTTTCGCACGTACTGACCGTGATGCTTTTCAACGTGTAATATTTAAAGCTGCGGCAAGTGACAACTATCCGTTCGAAGGAGGAGCTACACATATTCGCGATGCATATGTTCACACCCTTTCACAAGATGCCGATCTTGCCCTTGATGAAAGAACTTATGAGCCTTGTATAGTTTATGTGAATGGTCAGTACTGGGGTGTTTATGAAATTCGCGAAAAAGTAGATGATGATGAATATTGCGATTATTATTATAACCAGGACCAACCGTATATTTATTTCCTTCAAACATGGGGCGGAACCTGGGAAGCTTATACACCTGCACCGGGTGTTGCACAAGCCGATTGGAATGGTTTGGTTGCTTTTGTAAATGCCAATACACTTACCATACCTGCCAATTACGATTACGTTGATAGTTTGTTGAACACAAAAAGTTTAATGGATTATTTTATTTTAAATTCTTATACCGTTTGTGCCGACTGGTTAAACTGGAATACGGCATGGTGGCGCGGAACTGATACTACAGGTGATAAAAAGAAATGGCGTTATGCCCTTTGGGATATGGATGCCACCTTTGGACATTATATAAACTTTACCGGAATTCCTGATCAGGGAACAGGAGCCGATCCATGTGCACCCGAAGCATTAGGTGATCCGGGTGGGCAAGGGCACACAACAATACTCGACAGCTTGTTGCAAAATACCGATTTCCATACCGACTATGTCAATCGTTACATTGACTTAAACAACACGGCATTGTCGTGTACGAACATGCTTAACTTGCTTGATAGCTTAATAACTGTAATTAAACCTGAAATGCCTCGTCAAATTGCAAAGTGGGGCGGAACATTTGCGGGATGGCAGGCCAATGTAAATACATTGAGAAACTATATTATTCAACGTTGCGATTCAATAACCGAAGGGTTGAAAGATTGTTATAATCTTACAGGGCCTTTTACCATCACATTTGAAACCGAACCTGCCGATGTTGGGAATATTGAAGTAGGTACCATTACACTTGGTCCATCACAATTGCCATTCACAGGAACGTACTTTGGTAACATTTTGACCGATCTTGAAACATCTACCATTAATCCTGATTACATATTTGATCATTGGGAATTGGTTGATGCGGTATCCCCTACAACCGATTCGGCAAAAGTTGCAACAACATTCAGCACCAGCCAAACCGTAATTGCACATTACATTGTTCCTGCAACAATTTTCCTTCCAACCGCTTTCTCACCTAACGGAGATGGTATTAACGATGATTTTCGTGTTTTAGGAAAAGGAATTAAATCGGCAACACTTGAAATTTACGACCGTTGGGGCGAAAGGATCTGGGGTACCACCGACAAAGATGCAGGTTGGGACGGAACATACAGGAACAAAAAATGCTTCCCTGCCGTATTTGCATACCAGGTAACCGTTCAGTTTGTAGACGGTACTGAAAAAACTCAAAAAGGAAACGTTACACTTGTAAGATAAGAAGAAGATGAAGAAAACTTTATTAAGCATATTTGCTTTAAGTAACCTTGTTAGTTTGGCACAGGATGTACATTTTTCGCAAGTGTACAACAATCCCTTACACGTAAATCCGGCCAATGTTGGCGGATTTGTAGGGTATGAACGTGTTATCCTGAACTATCGTTCGCAATGGACCTCGGCCGGAAGCCCTTTTAAAACTATGGGGTTTTCGTTTGATATGCCAATGTTCCAAAAGGACGGAAGTAAAACACATTTAGGTTTGGGAATATCGGTATTTAACGACCGTGCAGGTTCAACCAAAATGGGTACAACGGCCCCCGCACTAACGTTGGGCGCTATTGTTCCAATAAGTTCAAACAGTACACTTACAACAGCTATACAGGCAGGATACACCATGCGCAGCCTTAATTTGTCTTCTGCAACATGGGCTTCGCAATTTGACGGTACCGATTATGATCCCGCTTTGCCTTCGCTGGAAAGCGCGGGAAGTTCTTCGGCAGGCGCATTTGATTTAGGTGCGGGAATTCGTTATTCGTACGATAGAAAAAAAGAAAGTTTTCAGGGATTCAAGTTCAGCAAATTTGATATTGGAGGCGGTGTTTACCATCTTACTCAGCCAAAATTTAATTTTCTTGCCGGTAACGATAAATTGAATTATAAAATTTCAATTCAATCTTCAGCACGTTTTGAGATCAAGGATTCAAAAGTTTCATTAATGCCCTATTTTGTAGGATTCTTACAAGGTCCGTACAAAGAATACAACGGTGGTGTTATGGCTCGTTTTAAATTAACGGAAGGAACAAAAATTACAGGATTGCTTACAGAGTCGGCTCTTTCGTTTGGTTTACACTACCGTGCCGATGATGCTTTGGTGCCACAGGTAATGTTTGAATACGGTAGCTGGGGAATAGCTGTAAGCTATGATGTTACTACCTCAAACTTCAATGAAATAAATAATCTGGCCGGTGGATTTGAAGTCTCTTTAAGATGGCATGATCTGAAAGGTGCTATTTTCAAGAAACGTGTGAACGCTACTGTTTATTAATTTCGATGTCTAAATTTTTTTCCGAAGGAAATGACCGAATGAATAAATTGTTTGGATTCACCGTTAATGATCTTACCTGGCATAATATTAAATACCATCCCAAGGTGCGTTTATTTCTTGGAGTTGTGGTTGTTTTCGCCACCACTTGTGCACTACTCTTTGATGCTAAAATGGATTTTTCAACCTCAAGAGAGTCCAAGGAAACAATCGGTAAACTTATAGCGTGTGGTTTAATGTATAGTTTGGGTTTATGGTTAATTATACGAAAACGTAATGAACCGAAGAAAAAAATCAATGACCGTATTGTTGATGATCTGGATTAAAATCACATCCCTTTATTTAAATTTCGCTGCTTTATAGTCTCGTAAACAATAATTCCTGCACTTACCGAAACATTTAAGGATTCTATTGTACCCGACATTGGTATTTTAACTTTTTCAGTACAGCGCTTTAAATATTCGGCCGATATTCCTTCTTCAATATTTCTCTGTAATTACGCTGCTAAATAAGCCAAATGCTTTATTCACTTTCTCCGCAGTTTGCTAAAAACTAAAATAAGACTGCTCTAAAAAAAATCCCGGTACAAGCACTGCACCGGGATTCTGTTTAAACGAGTAGTCGATTATTGCTTGATGAGTTTGCGCATCATTTGCTTGTTGTTTTCCATGATAACACGCACAAAATATGTTCCCGTTTCAAAACCGGTAACATCAAGTTTGTATTGATTGCTGTTGGGATTGATGGAAAACAAAATTTTACCGCTAATATCTAGCACTTCAATTTTAGATAACTTCTGCGTATGATAAATATCAGCGTATGTTGTAGCCGGGTTAGGATAAACCAAGCCGCTTGCTCCATTGCCTGAAGTTATTTGCGAACGTGGTGATGGAGAAGGTGAACAAACATTGTTTTCAACATAACCTTTATTAATCCATGTCATGTTGGGGTCGTTTGTAGAGGTTGTAATAGCGCTTGGCGAAAGCCCCGGATCGTACACATCATAGGTGCAATCGCATAGATTATGGTCAAGTACTTCATCGCAACTGTTGTAACCAAGCTCACCATAGGAATCGCTGCTGATTGTGTGAAAATACGTTGGGTCTGTTACCCAATCCATAACCTGGAGTAGATCATTGGTGTTTGAACTCCATGCTGTCCTGATCAGGTGTGGTTTGCCGGGATCGTAAAGCGAAAATGGATACCTGAAACCTCCCTGGTTATACAACCCGGCTGTGGTAGTGTTATACGTTGCATAGTATTTATTACTGGTGCCATCATCTTCATGGCCTGAGGTAGATAAAATATTTCCGTTGTCGGTAAATTCAAATTTTGGTTGGTAATAAACCAGTTCGGGATCATAAAACTCATCATCCATTACAGTGAACGTGTTATCAAGCTGAATCCATGAAAGGCAACCTGGCGAGAGGTCATCCGCATCAATGGATGGACTAAAAACGTAAATATCACCTCCCTGCCTGCGCACGGTTGTAGAAACAATTTCATTCACATTACATTCGCCATACAGGAACTCAGTTTGGAAATTAATAGCACCGGCATTGTCAATTTCGAGTGCCATAGCCCTCGTATCTGGATAAATGACACCACTTATTGACGTTGCTCCAATATAAATTAGGTTATTTCCATAACATGAAATATTAAATGGATGTTCATAGCGATTGGCCCTGGGGTAAGTGTTTAACCATTGAAAAGCTCCGGTATTATCAACAAGGGCCACAAAAATGTCTTGAACGCCACCGGTGCGATTTATACCGGTGATGTAAAAGTTACCGTTTGCATCCATGTCCATGTCGGTAGGTTCACAGCTGATTCCTGTGGGAGTGTTAGCCAATACCAATTCCCAATTGATGCCTCCCGCATCGTATTGCACCAGTGCAAAACGGTAGTATCCCATTGGAGAAATCGCGTAAAACAATACGTTTGTATTGCCCGCTGCATCATGGATAACGCGAACCGGGGTTGGGATAATGCCTGTTTTGTGGATTTCGTATTCATCAATCACGAGTCCGGCTCCATCGTAATGGAAAATACCCAGACGTTCGCCCACTGCATGAAGGGTACGGAATTCATCGGTGTTGACTTCATATTGAATGTCGACAATCCTTTTGTGTACGCTGGCCCCTTCACCTCCTCCGGCCGCGCATTTAACATCATCGTGAAACTGTGCCTGCGCATGCCACCCGGCACACATCATGGCGCAAATAAAAAGTTTTTTCATAAATTAATAATTTAATTGGTTAAGCCAAATATAAAAAAAACAAACCGCGTTTCCTGTTGTTGTGATAAATAAAAAGCACATTTACTTAACGTTTTGTGCAGCAGCTCTTTTTCAAAACTGAAATAAATAAATTGCGTAGAAATACGGAAAACTATAGGTAGAACTACGTGAAAAATTTGCGTAGAAATACGCAAGAAAACATAGTTGGATCTTAAAAAAAATAAATTGGGGAAAAATCAGCGCAAAAAAATTCAAAAAGTACTATACAAAGGGCTCAAAACTAAATCGTTTATTATTTTAATATCGGATACTTGCTTAGCAATTGATCAAACATGGTCAATTGATAATTGACCTTTGTCTCAGTACTTCATAAACAATAATTCCTGCACTTACCGAAACATTTAAGGATTCTATTGTACCCGACATTGGTATTTTAACTTTTTCGGTACAGCGTTTTAAATACTCAGCCGATATTCCTTCTTCCTCATTTCCCATAATGATACAAGTCGGCAAACTCAAGTCCACTTCGTACAAGAATTTATCCGTTTTTTCAGTACAACCAATTATTTGCAAACCGCTTTCTTTCAAATACTCTATCACCGATTTTAAGTTGTGATGCTTACAAACCGGAATTTTCATTAGTGCGCCTGCCGATGTTTTCATGGCGTCAGACGTGATCAAAGCTCCACCTTTTTCAGGAATTATTACCGCATCAACTCCCATACACTCGGCACTGCGACATATGGCTCCAAAATTTCGCACATCGGTAATACGATCAAGCAACAAAACAAGAGGAATACGACCCTCTTCAAAAACAATGGGGAGCACTTCTTCAATGCTTTGATACCCCACAGGACTTATCAAAGCAATAACGCCCTGGTGATTGCGGTTACCAAAACGCTCCAGCTTTTCATCAGGAACATATACAGGTTCAATACCGCGTTCTTTAAGTTCGGCAATCAGTTTATTCACCAAATCGCCTCTCAAACCGCGTTGGATCATAACCTTGTTTACCTCTTTCCCGCTACGCACGGCTTCAACACAGGCATGAATACCAAATATCACATCATCGTTTTGTTTGCTCATGTTGATCGTTTCTTTTGTTTGAGTGTTAAATCTATGAATTTTTCAGAAGGCAAAAGACTTTTTTGAATTCTTTTCGCGTAATGGATACTGTCAAGTATCTCCTTTTGCTTCTCTTCAATTATTTGCTTGCTTTTTTCAAGTTCAGTATAATTGGTCCTTATATTTCTATCATTCCACAGTAGGATCAGAAAAAGGAAAATACAAGCCAGACCATTATTCATCAGCTCATACTCGGCAGTGGTTTGTAAACCCTTCACCACGGCATTCTCATTTTTTTGGACAATAAAAAAAACAATACTAACAACAAGTGAAAACGAAAACCAAATGTATCCTGTCAATCGATCGGCTACAAGAAATGCCCATGAAGCAAAAACGGTTAACCAGAGCAGATCTGAAGAATAGAGTCCTCCTGTGTACTGGAAAGCACCCATGACAATTAATGGACAGCCAAAACCATTAAACAAATTTACGGTAAGAACTCTTTTTCCATACTTTTTATAAATGAAGCAGATTAGCAACAAGGCAACGAGAAAAACAAGACATCCAAGCACCAACATTTGATCTACCCAAGTCAGTAAAAAATAAACACTGTTCAAAACACTGATAAAAAGTCCCAATAAAAGCGTACCGATAAAAAATTTGGCTTTCCTCAGATCAATTGAATTGGCCTTATCCGAATCGTGAATGAAGTAATTAATAACCGAATTCCAAATACCGATCATCGTTTATGCTATTAGTTATTTATATAAATATACTTATCCATTTCCTACCAAATTGAACGGATTTCCCCTTCTCCAATTCTCCACCGCATTATACCATTGTGGTTTGAAGCGAAGCTCCCGTTCAAGACGGTAATCATTTTCACTATATGGATTGTCTATCTTATTAAACGTAAATGCGATCGTAGAATTCATTTCAACCTTATAAAACCAAATTTCACGATTCATTTGCTTCTCTACACGACTGGGCTTTCCAAAAATAATGGACACCATTCCCCTGTCGGTGCGCCATCCTTCACAGGTTGATGTGTATTCGAGATTTGCTTCAAAAACGCGTTTATAATATTCATTGATCGCTTTTCGGGCATAGCTTTTATCGCCTGCCCTGGTGATCCAAAATTTTTCAAAATGTTGTTTTGCATCTTCAGCTGTTTCAAACTCCTGATACTCGGCCTTACTGCATATATAAACAAGCGGGTCGTAAAATTTTGCAGTATCCGAACATTTGGGATACCATTTAGTAAAATGATAAAATACTATGCCTGAATTGGCCGATGTTTGCAATGAATAGATTCCTTTTTCCAGATTTGAGAACGAAAAAATATTATCGCCCTCGGGAACGGTTGACACAAGTTGCCGCGTATAATTATTGGCCGAGGCAAAATCTCCATCAGCGAACGGTGGTGTTGGATAACTTTCACCCCCTACAATCTTATACAATTCAACAGGCTTATCACATTTTTTTGATTGGAGAATTACCCCTTCATCATAAACGAAATTCTTTTCAAGCAAAGGCACGCCATCTTTTGACGTTAATATATAATTTTCAGGATCATCACACTTTGTATTTGTAAATCGTAAATAATAGTCGAATTTTGCCGTGCGTGACATGTTAACGATGCTTAATTTCAAATTGTATTGCACCTGTGCCGATAAATTTGTCTCAACAAAGGCAACAATATTTCTTACTCCGGCATTCGGTTGCA
>JAYUZA010000503.1:0-9211 GCA_043752145.1 Flavobacteriales bacterium | reverse complement strand
CACAAAACCGATCAAAAAAATAAATATTAATTTTCGAACTCTATTTATCATTTCAATAACTTATCAATTTCTTTCTCCCATGCACTATGATCTTATCATCAGTAATTGCACCGCCTTCGAAAATATAATTTTATCGTCAGGATCTATCAAACAAAATGTAGGCCAGCCTTTTACCCTACACGCATCAACAAAAGCCTTATCCGCAAAAACAGTTGGATATTTCATAGGATTAAATTCAAAGAATTTTGGTAGCTTTTCTTTTGCTTTATCATTGTTATCAAACGAGTTTACTCAGTATATTTCTGATGTCTAATCCTAAACCAACTTCTTCTTCACACTCTTCCACAACTGCTTATACAAATATGCAATATCATTATCAGGATGAATGCTAGTATACGGAGCCTTGTAAACACCCATTCGTTCAATTTCACTTATGTATGGTATAGCCACATCAACCGCATTTTTATGCTTATTCGTGAAATCTTCAATAGTCTCGTTATGCAAATTCTTCCTGCGCTCGTACATGCTAAAGAAAGGCATTACTTTTTTCTTATCAATTTCTTCTTCTTTACAAAAATCCATTAACTGGTCGTATGTTCGCACCGACAACGTTGTAGGCACAACGGGAACAAGGATCAAATCAGAATTCTTCAAAATATTTTCGCTCATCAAACCAATGTTTGGCGGACAATCAATGATCACATAATCGTATTTTTTACCAACCGGTTTAAAAAATGTACTTAACCAACGACTCTTGCCTTTAAGTTCTTTTAAATAAAAATCAATTTTACGGTAATCGTTATCTGCCGGCAAAAGATCAAGGTTCGGAAATCCGCTTTCAACAATAAGATCGGAAACCGTTTTGTTTCCCTTCACAAATTTTTTGCCTTTATGGTTTACATCTATCTTGAAATAAAACGAACTGGCGCCTTGCGGATCCAGATCGGCTAAAAGGATTTTAGCGCCTTTATCTTTTGATGCCAGATACGCAAGGTTAACCGAGGTAGCTGTTTTTCCAACACCACCTTTGATGTTAAATACTGAGATAATCTTCATAAAATAGGTTTTTGTTTTTAGGCCTCGAATGAAAACAAGTTTTCACTTTCAACTGTTTGGGTAATTATTACAATGCGTAACTTTATCAAACGATTCAAAAATATAAAAATATGTTTAAAATCAAAGGCTTATTTCGTAATTACTTGATATTATTCGCTTTAAGCCTTATCTATACTAATGCTTCAGCCCAATTTAACGGCAAATGCTTTGAACGGGGCCAACTGGTTACCGACTCAATAACACCTTGTTGCGATGGCGACCTGATACGTGTTACCGAAGTTGGCACAAATAATGTTTACTGTGATGTTGAGGTTACCGAACGCACCGTTTGGCAGGTTTGGACAATGGTATTGATGTTTCCCGCGTTTTTATTAATTATTGCTATTTTCGGGATGCGGAACAGAATGAAGTTGAAGAAAGCGCAACGGAAAGGGAACGCTGATGACGCTGATAGTAGTGATAATATATGATATAATTAATAGCCATGGACTTCAGTCCGTGGAAAATTAAATAAAACGAGTATGAAAAAGTTCATGATGATTTTAAGCTTGGGACTTCTCATCTGCCTGGTAAGTTTTAATACACCTGCCGAACTAAAACCTGCTAAAACAGTGACCTCCTTCCTTAAATGGTATAAAGAGAACATGGAACGCCTCAATAAAATTCCCATGGTTTTGAACTATTCTAACGGGGCTAGCACTAATGGTAAACCTTATTTGGTAGACTTTAAAGGCACCGAGAAATGGCTTACCGAGATCAAAAAAAGCACCTTCATCGGACCTAAATTCATTGATAAATGGCGTAAGTACTTTGTAAAATGCGATGAAAATTTTAAAAAAACACCGCAAAAGGAAGGTCCTCCGGCCGGGTTTGAATTCGACTTTATTATGCTTTCACAGGATTTTGATATGGCTTTAAACAATGTAGACAAGGCAAGGATCATATCGGAATACATTCGTACTAACAATACAGCAACCGTACAAATGAAGTTTGCCGACAGCACCGCCATCAATTATGACTTCGGGAAAGAGAATAATAAGTGGATGATACAGAATATGGAGAGATGACAGCAATTATTAAAACGTTTATAGTTTGTTGTTTGTAGTTGAAGAACAAGCATCCTCGGAACCTCAAACCACAAACAAAACGAAAATTTAATTTATAGAGATATTTAATCAAACTACAAACGCCTTCAAATGAAATTTACTGCAACCCAAATAGCCCAAATCCTGCAAGGAGATATTGTTGGCAAAGCCAACGAAGAAGTTCAC
This sequence comes from Flavobacteriales bacterium, assembly GCA_043752145.1. Lineage (GTDB taxonomy): Bacteria > Bacteroidota > Bacteroidia > Flavobacteriales_D > UBA2798 > DASPJQ01. The sequence continues at coordinate 6,884 of JAYUZA010000503.1, read as the reverse complement.
GACCTATCAAAGATCGAAGAAGGAAAACCGGGCACACTCACCTTTTTGGCTAATTTAAAATATGCCGAACATCTTTACACCACCAAAGCTTCCATAGCCATTGTGAACCGAAGCTATACGCCCGATAAACCTGTTCCATCAACCCTAACACTTATAAAAGTAGATGACGCTTATGGCTGTTTTGCCAAACTTTTACAGTTGTATGAGCAAACCATTAAAGAAAAAGCACGCATCGATCAACCAAGTTTCATCGACCCCACAGCCACCATAGGACAAAACGTTTACATAGGCGCCTTTGCCTACATAGGTCCGGGAGCCGTTATTGGCGATAATAGCCATATTTATCCGCATGCTTATATTGGAAATAACGTTAAAATTGGTGGCAATTGTGTAATGCATTCAGGTGTAAAAATTTACCGCGATTGCAAGATCGGAAACAATTGCACCATTCATGCTTCAACCGTTATTGGTGCCGATGGATTTGGATTCGCACCAAATCAAGATAATGTATATCAAAAAGTACCCCAAATCGGAAATGTAATTATTGAAGATAATGTTGAGATTGGTGCAAACACCTGTGTTGACCGTGCAACACTTGGTTCAACTATTATTCGAAAAGGCGTTAAACTGGATAATCTGGTACAAATTGCACACAATGTAGAAGTGGGCGAAAACACCGTGGTTGCAGGCTTTGGTGCTATTGCAGGCTCTGCAAAAGTTGGGAAAAATGTAATGATCGCGGGTCAGGTTGGAATAATCAATCATGTTAAAGTGGCTGATGGTGTTAAAATAGCTGGACAATCGGGTATTGGTCAGGATATTACTGAAGAAAATTCAATCGTACAAGGATCACCGGCCTTTGCCATTGGCGATTATAAAAGGTCGTATGTACTTTTCAGGATGTTGCCCAAACTAAAAGAACAAATTGATACCTTAGCCAAAGAATTAAAAGAGCTAAAAGGCAAGTGATTTTCTGATTTCTTATTTCTGATTTCTGATTTCAGTTGCCGGCTTAATTTCAAATTAGAAAAATGAAGGAATTTCAAAGAACACTTAAGGCACCTGTTTCCCTAATGGGTGTAGGTCTTCACACGGGTGAAAAAGTAAAATTAACACTCGTTCCCGCTCCCGAAAATCATGGATACCGTTTTCAACGAATGGACCTCGAGGGTCAGCCCATAATCAAGGCCGATGCCGATCTTGTCATATCAACCGAACGTGGAACCACCCTTGAACAAAACGGGGTGCGAATTTATACTACCGAGCATGTGTTAGCCTCTTTGTATGCATTGCAAGTAGACAATTGTTTGCTTCAGGTTGATGCTGCCGAAATGCCTATTATGGACGGAAGCTCATTACCCTTTGTAGAAGCAATTGAAGCTACAGGATACCAGGATCAAAAAGCCGAACGCGAATATTTCGAATTTAGAAAAGTACTGCCTTGGGAAGATCTTGAAAAAGGGATCGAAATGCTGGCAGTGCCGGCAAACGATTTTCGCCTTACGGTTATGGTCGATTACCGAACTCCGATCCTTGGCACACAACACGCCACCATGTACAATTTAGGCGAGTTCAAAACCGAAATTGCGGGCTGCCGAACCTTTGTGTTTTTAGGCGAATTGGAGCAGCTTGCACGCAAAGGATTGATTAAAGGAGGTGATTTAGATAACGCTATCGTACTTGTTGAACGCGAAGATGTTAATCCGGATGAATTAAAGGAATTAGCGAAGCTTTTAGGCAAGGAAAAACTTGAGGTTACCTTCAAAGGAATTGGCGTTTTAAACTCAACAAAACTTAAGTATTACAACGAACCTGCCCGCCATAAACTGCTTGATGTGGTTGGTGATTTGGCTCTGGTTGGCAAGCCTATTAAGGGCCATATTTTAGCGGCTCGCCCGGGTCATGGCGGCAATGTTTCGTTCGCTAAAATTATCAAAGACATTATTCGCAAAGAACAAGGCATGCGCTTTTTTGACCTCACACAAAAGCCGCTTTACGATATTAACAAGATCGAAAAAATGCTCCCGCATCGCTATCCTTTTTTGATGGTCGATCGCATTATGAGCATTACCGAAAAAGGAATTGTAGGATATAAAAATGTAACGTTTAACGAGAATTTTTTTACCGGTCACTTCCCGGGAAACCCAGTATTTCCAGGTGTTTTACAGCTTGAGGCCCTTGCGCAGGTTGGCGGAATATTTGCCCTAAGCACTGTACCCGATCCCGAGAATTACATGACCTATTTTATGAAAATAGATAACGTGCGTTTTCGCAATAAAGTAATTCCGGGTGACGTTCTTGTAATGGAACTTGAATTAATAACACCTATCAGACGAGGAATTGTGCATATGAAAGGAATTTGCTATGTGAACGGCATGGCAGTTTCAGAAGCTGAAATGATGGCACAGATCATTAAAGAAAAAAATGTATGAGTAACACACTTAACTTACCCAGCAACCTACATCCAACAGCCAAAATTGGCAAAGGCACCGTAATTGAGCCTTTTGCTACTATTTATGGTGATGTTGAAATTGGCGACAATTGCTGGATCGGTCCAAACTCGGTAATATGCGAAGGAACCCGTATCGGAAACAATGTAAAAGTATTTCCTGGTGCCATTATTGGCATTATATCACAGGACTTAAAATACGATGGTGAATACACCCAAACCTTTATAGGCGATAATACAGTTATTCGTGAGTACGTAACCATACACAAAGGCACTAAGGACAAGATGAAGACCCAAATTGGTTCCGATTGCCTTTTGATGGCTTATGTTCATATTGCACATGACTGTATTGTTGGCAACCATGTGATCATAGCTAACTCGGTTGGCGTTTCGGGCCATGTGATAATTGATGATTATGCCATTATTGAAGGTATGGCCGCTGTACAACAATTTATCCATATCGGAACCCACGCATTTATTGGCGGTGCATCGCTGGTGCGTAAAAATGTTCCACCGTTTTGCAAAGCTGCACGAGAACCACTTTCGTTCCTTGGGGTAAACACCATTGGTTTGCGCAGACGAGGATATACCGACACCCAAATAAACAATATTGAAGACATTTTCAGGGTTATTTATGTTCAAAATTCAAATATAAGTAATGCGCTTAAAATAGTTGACCTTGAGTTACCTAAGAGTGCTGAAAAAGACCTTATTGTTGACTTTATCAAGACTTCAACAAAAGGTATCATGCGCGGTTTTGCTGATTAAATTCAATAGCCGCCAAAGCTCCAAATCACCAAAAAGGCACCAAAATCAGGCTTCAATTATTTGGTGAAATTTAGTGTTTTGGTGGCAAACAAAAATGGAACAACCAATGCAAATAAAGGCCCTGGGATTGGGAAAGAAATACGGCTCAAACAGGCTGTTTAAAGACCTTAACCTTAGTTTTGAACAACCCGGTAATTACGCCATAACCGGCTTTAACGGCTCGGGTAAATCAACTTTATTATTATGTCTGGCAGGATTCATAACCCCAACCGAAGGTCGAATTTGGTGGGCTAAAAAGGATCGCAAAAATATGATTAAAGATCAAAGCGGTCACTTCGCGTTTTGCTCCCCCGCACTTAATTTGTTTGAAGACCTAACCCTTGAAGAACATCTTAAGTACCACAAAAAATTCGTCAACACCTTTAATATCGAAGAAGCAAAAAAAGATATTGAGCTGTTTGAACTCACCAAATCGTTAAACAAACAGATCCTTAGCTTTTCATCAGGCATGAAACAACGCCTTAAGTTGACTTTAGCCTTAAACAATGATGTACCGGTAGTTTTTCTGGATGAGCCTTGCTCAAATCTGGATGAAAACGGTGTTTTGATTTACAGAAACATGATCCAAAAAAGACAAGAGAAAAATCTCATCATTGTCGCTACAAACCAAGCTGGTATTGAGTTTCCGCTTGAAGGTACCACCATAAATTTGTCACAAATCAAATCTTAAAATTCAAAGGCCATTAAACCTTGGGTACTATCTTTGGTCTATCATAAAAAGAAAGTAAAAAACATATTATATACCACACTTTATGAAAATAATAATTAAATTAAGCTTCGCTACTTTATTAATGACATCATTAATGGTAAGCTCATGCCGCAAGGAAAAAGAGACCGATAACGATACAAGTTCGGCCAGCGATAACAACCTTGCCGAAAACCTTTTTGCACAGGTAAAGAACATATCTGATGCGGCTGCCGATGGCACCATGAGTTCATCGGTTTACAAAAGCTCGCGCGCGCCTTACGATACCGCTATTATAGGTTGTGCAACCATAATACATGATACTACCGTTAGCCCACGATTGCTTACTATCGACTACGGTCCGGTAAATTGTACTTGTGGCGATGGACGCACAAGACGTGGAAAGATCCTTGTGTCATATACAGGCCCTTACCATGCAAGTGGTACTGTAATCACACACACCTTTGACAACTTTTATATCGAAGACAATAAAATTTCCGGAACAAAAACCGTAACCAATGCAGGTTTAAATGGCTCGGGAAATATTCATTTCACTGTTGATGTAAACGGATTAATTGAAAAAGCAACAGGTGGTACAATTAGTTGGGTTTCGACCCGTGACCGCGAATGGATTGCAGGATCATCAACACCAATCTGGACTGATGATGTTTATTTAATCACGGGTAGTGGTTCGGGCACAAGAGCTGATGGAACTACTTTTACGGCAGTAATTTCAAGCGCACTTCAAGTTGAAATATGTACTATGGCCGGAACGACTTATCCACGTCACCGAATTGTGAGTGGAATCATTAACATAACGCCTTCAAGCAAACCAGTAAGGGTTATTAATTACGGCAGCGGAGCATGCGACAATCAAGCTACAGTGACCGTAAACGGTAATACATACAACATTACCCTTTGGTAAAATTATCCCACGGATTTATCCGTGGGATAATCAATATAGCCCACGGATTTATCCGTGGGTTTTTGTTTTTTGCCTATCTTCACGACCTCAAAAATTCACTTTTATGGCCTCTACAGCAGATTTTAAAAACGGTATGTGTTTCAAATACAACCACGACATTGTTTCAATTATTGAGTTTCAACACGTAAAACCCGGTAAAGGACCAGCTTTCGTAAGAACAAAATTAAGAAGCCTTGAAACAGGTAAAATTTACGATATCACATTTAACTCGGGTGTAAAAATCGAACCTATTCGTATTGAACGTAGAAACTATCAATATTTATACAAAGAGGATACCGGTTTTCATTTCATGCAGGCCGAAACATTTGAGCAAATTTTTGTTGAGGCTAAACTTATCAATTCGCCCCAATTCCTGAAAGAGGGAAATGAGGTTGAGGTTATGTTCAATACCGAAGATGATCGTGTTATGAGTGTTGAATTAAAGCCCTATGTTGAACTTGAGATCACTTATTCTGAACCCGGTCTTAAAGGCGATACTGCCACAAACACATTAAAGCCAGCAAAGGTTGAAACCGGTGCCGATATTCGTGTTCCGCTATTCATCAACAATGGCGATAAGGTTAAAATTGATACCAAAACAGGTGCTTACATGGAACGTGTAAGTAATAAATAAGACATCGACATCAGTATTAATTAGACGTCTGTATATTTACTATAAAAAAAGCCCCCGTCAGTTGATGGGGGCTTTTTTATTGAACTATAATTCTAAAGTCTTATTCTTTTACCAATAACCGGTTCATGATCTTACCCGATGCGTTGCCCATAGTTAATTGATACATTCCATTTCCATAATTTCCTAAATTCAGTGTTTCTCTTCTTAAACCTGCCTGCGCATTGAGCACTTTTGAAAATACCATTTTACCTGAAATATCATATAATGAAAATTGAACAGCTTCGCCATTTGCAGTAGAAAACTCGACCGTTACATCACCATTTGTAGGATTTGGATAAAGATTGAAATTCGTAAACAAATCAGCTTCATTAATGCCAATATTATAGCAATCCGAATTGTAAGATGTGTCCATTATCACAAATATAGTGTCTGAAATAACCGTCATACAACCATTGGCATCGGTATGATATGCCTGGTAATAATTGGTATCCGCACAGGTCCATGTAAGTGAAGTATCAACCAAATTTAATTGAACACCCGAGCCGGCATCCGGAAAATAAGTACCATTCATATACCAGCTCATACCCGCAGTATAATTGGTAATATAAATAATATTGCCCGGAGGCCAGAAAATGATCGGTTGACTTGGTGTAGTAAACACTGTTACATTTACTGTATCGTAATTCACACATCCGTTTACATCGGTTCCTGTTACATAATAGGTATACGTACCCGCAACCGAAGGATACACATAAGGCATATCGGTAGTTGTACTACTAATAAACGGATCGGCATTCCAAACATAACTTACACCACCCGTAGCTGTAAATTGTGATGAGTCACCGGGACAATGATCCTGATTCAAACCTGCACTAATATTTGGTGGATTATTGACAGTAACAACTACATTGGTAAAATTAGCACAGCCAATTCCATCGGTCACAGTTACAGTATATGTTCCTGAAGTATCGGCAACAATTGAAGGTGTTGTTTCGCCTGTATTCCATGTATAGGTCGCGAATCCCGAAGCGGTTAATCCAACCGAATCGCCAAGACAAAATGTTATCGAACCATCAGGTGTAATAACGGGTCCCGGCAAAGGGTTTACAACAACACAAACTGTATCCAAATCAATACATCCTGTTGCATCCTGTGTTGATACCTGGTAACATACATCGCTTATTGTTGTGTGTGTTGGTGTTGCACAAGATGTACAACTTAATCCTGTTCCTGACCACAAAATTGTTCCTCCTCCGGTTACATTAAAGTTTACCATGGTTCCTGTACATACTGTATCCTGATCAACCATTGCTGTTGTTGTTAA
>JAYUZA010000502.1:0-9215 GCA_043752145.1 Flavobacteriales bacterium | reverse complement strand
TTTTAAAGAAAAAAACACTTGTTGTTTGTGAAGATCAATTAAAAAAAGACATATCCCAAAATACGATTACAGAAGTATATAAAGGTAAAATACAAATTGTTTCTAAATCAGAATTCGATCTTCTTTCTAAAATTGGGAACGAAAACAATGTTTTTTTAAGGGTCTTTCTTTTTGATCTCTCTGCTCATTTCGGAGCCGGCAACTCTACGGTGACCGAATTTGAATATCTTCTAACCCTAAATGCAGGGGTAAACCAAGAAGTTGTGGCTTGGCCACCTTATCCACTATATGAACCCCAAAGATTTTTAAACTATAAAAAAGTGCATCCCAATAATAAAATAAATGTCGTTGATAATGTTTCCAGTAATTTTGGCGAATTGGATGCAAAAGATTTTAAAATCATTAACGAATGGGTTTTTGCTGAATGAGTATAAAATACTTTACTTCAACTTCCTATATCTTGCGAAATTCTATTTTTCATACTTTAACTATATATGGCTCTAATTTTCAAAAGCCTCTTAATGAAGTCAGGTCCTTGAAGATAAATAGAGTTATCGGTTAATCGTTTCGATTCTTTTCTTATCTTACTACCGCTTCAACAAGCCTAAATGCCCCGCTGCGCAAAATATCTATTATTTTCTCTTGCATTAATGCAAACGTTTACAACGTTTGCCCAATCCTTTAATTTTCGCCAGCTCAGCAATGCCGAAGGTCTTTCACAATCGCAGGTATTAAGCATTGCGCAGGATAGTCGTGGTTTTCTATGGATAGGTACTGCAGGTGGAGGATTAAATCGTTTTGACGGACAAAAATTTAAAGTATATACAACCTATGATGGTTTGCCTGATGACAATATTTGGTCCATATTTTGCGATAGCCGCGACCGCGTATGGCTTGGAACTTCTACCGGTCTTTGTATACTAGAGAACGGGAAATTTAAAACGTTCCCATCATACAATGGTCTTGACGATGACAAGATCTACAGCATTGCCGAAGACCTTTTAGGAAATATTTGGATTGCCACCGCTAATAACGGCATAAGCGTATACGATGGCAGCACATTTAAGAATTTTGGCATTAACGATGGTTTGGGTTTTAGCGAATGTAACCGCGTATATTGTCAAAAGAACGGCAACGTATGGATAGGTTCCTTTGGTTACGGATTAACGCGTTACAAAAACGGAAAATTTGAACGCATAGGCGAAAACAATAATTTTAATGCCGACTATGTTTTTGACATTGAGTCTCGCAACGATGGTGGTTTTTACATGCTAACCGAAAAGGGTCTGTACGAATTTTCGAGCGAAAAATTCTCCCTGATAAATCCTGTTGATTATGATTATTCGCGCTCCAGTGATCTTATGACCGATGCAAAGGACAATATTTGGATCTCAACCGCGGGTTTAGGCGTTTATAAGATCGGTACGGGCAAAACCACGCACTTTGATAACACCAATGGCATGCCGGTCGAAGATGTTATTTGTTTGTTTAAAGACAAGACCGGAAATATTTGGATGGGAACCAACGGCAGCGGTTTATTTCAGTACAACGGTGATGCCTTTATCAATTACAACCAGCTATCGGGATTAAGCGCAAACATTGTTCGTGGTCTCTCTTTCGATGCTTCACAAAACATACTAGTGGGCACCAGCGTTGGCATTGATAAAGTTTTACCCGATGGTAAAGTTGCCCCCTATTTTAAAAACAACCAATATTTTAATTGCCTAAGCATATTCAAAGATTCAAGATCTCAAATATGGGCTTCGTTCGACAATGCCTGTGGTTATTTTTCTACTCCGGGAAATTTTATTCCTGTTAAAGGTCTTCCCACAAACGTTGTGATAAATGATTTTTACGAAGATGAAAATAAAGTCTTGTGGTTCGCCACCAACGATGGGGTTTTTGCCATGAACAAACAAAAAATAATTCGCAGACTTCGCGACAGTATTCCCGAAACAAGTGTTTTTAGTTTGAAAAAAAGTCTTTACCATAAAAACGCCTTTTGGATCTGTTCAAGTGCCGGTTTGGTGTTGTATGACGGCACTTATATCCGCTCAGTGAAAATAAAAAAACCGAACGAAAATATTGATGTGCTGGATCTGTGGGAGGATCCCTTTGGAAAACTTTGGGTAATTACCAACCGTGGTTTATGTATTATTTTGCGCAACGGCAAAAAAAGATGGCTCAATAAACAAAACGGACTTTCATCCAATAACTTATTTAGCATTGAATATTTTGAAGAGTCGCTTTGGATCGGTTCCGATAAAGGGATCGACCGTATTCAGTTAAACGATTCGTATGAATTAAGCCGTATTGAATATTTTGGAAAGAACAAAGGTTTTCTGGGCGAAGAAGTAAACAGTTTGGGTTGCATACAGGACCAAAACAAATTATATTTTGCTACCATTAACGGCCTGTACATTTATAATCCTGCCAACTATACGGTGCAACACAAAGCTCCTGATATATATATTTCCGATATTGCATTGAATTACCAAAAAATTAACTGGGAAAAAGAATACCCCGACATTCGCCTCATAAACGGCCTTCCCCAAAAAGCCGAATTCAGTCACGACCAAAATTACTTTACCTTTTATTTTAACGCCATTGATTTTAACAGTCCTGAAAATGTGCATATACAATTTATGCTCGAAGGACTTGACACCGCATGGATAGATGCCTCGGAAGAACGACAAACAACCTACTCAAATTTAGCGGCTGGTGAGTATGAATTTAAAGTGCGTGCCACCAATGATAATTTTTATTGGGGAAAATCGTCAGGCTTCAAGTTCTCCATCACAGCGCCCTTCTGGAAACGCTCGTGGTTCGTTGTTTTATTAATTCCTTCGCTTCTGTTTTTTGGGTTCTTAATGTCTCAATGGCGAACACGCAGGTTAAGGCGCATGCAGGCACGGCTCAAATTTAAAATTGAAGAACGAACGCGCGAGCTTAGGTATAAAAATGATGAATTGGAAAAATTGTCCATCGTGGCTTCGCAAACAAACGATGGTGTTTTAATTTGTGATCAAAAAGGCAGGATCCTCTTTTTAAATGATGGTTTTAAACGTATGACATCCTTAAGTCCTGTCGAATTTGATAAAAGCGGATACAATAAAACGTATTTACAGGAATTATCCTCGCAAAATAATATTCAGGAAATTATTGATGAAATTACCCGAACCGGAAAATCGGTTACATACGAATCAACACATACACAACAGGACGGAAATTTAATTTGGACCCACGCCTCGCTTACGCCTATTTTTGAGAACATGGTATTGGATAAAATTATTGTAATCTATACAAATATTACCGACAGGGTTATAACCGAGCATGCGCTTATTCAAACCAACAAAGACATTACCGACAGTATTCACTACGCTAAAAAAATTCAGGAAGCAATTTTACCCAATCGTAAAATACTGTTCAATAACTATCCCGATTCGTTCATTCATTATCGTCCGCGTGACATTGTTAGTGGCGATTTCTTTTGGTTTACAAGAGTTAAAAACACCTTTGTATTTTCCTGTGCCGATTGTACCGGACACGGAGTTCCCGGAGCAATGATGACCATGATTGGCAACGAATTTTTGCATCAGATCATCAATAACGCCATGGTAACCGGTACCGATGTTGCGCTAAAATTGCTCGATAAACAAATTACACGTGCAATGGACAATGAGTCGAGTCAAAAAGAGACCAAAGACGGAATGGATATTGGTTTATGCACCATTAATACCGAAACCTTGCAAATGCAATTTTCAGGTGCCAACATTCCATTGTACCTTGTACGAAATAAACTCATCATCGATTTCAACGTATTAAAAACGGCCATTGGCACACCCAAGACCGAGTATGAACAATATTACAGCCATGATTTTACGCTCCAAAAAAATGATGTGTTGTATATGACGTCTGATGGGTTTGTGGATCAGCTGGGCGGTGAAAAAGGAAGAAAATTCATGCGCAAAAGATTCAAGGAATTATTGATCGAAATTCATGAATTACCCATGGAAGAACAGGAAAAAATATTGGGTGAACAGCAAAAAGCCCACCGTGGCAATTATCCGCAAACCGATGATATGTTGGTGATGGGAATAAGGATCTAGAAAAATAGAACGCTGATGACGCTGATTTATATGATAAGCGCAGATAGTAATTTTCCACAAAAACCTCACTAATTTTTAACGTCCCAAATACATTTTTACACTACGATGCAAATCATACCGATCTGCGTCATCAGCGTTCTAAATAGTCGCGAATCTTAACTAAACAATTTCAAAATATCATTCCCGTTCGCGTACAGCAACAATCCTAACAATAAGAACATGCCAACCATTTGTGCGTACTCCAATACTTTTTGACTGGCCGCACGACCTGTGATCATTTCCCACAACAGGAAAATTACATGACCACCATCCAATGCAGGAATAGGTAAAATATTCATAAATGCTAAAACGATTGAAAGAAACGCTGTAAGTGACCAAAATTTATACCAATCCCAGGTAGGTGAAAACATACCACCAATGGATCCAAAGCCACCAATTTGGGTAATTCCTTCCTTGGTAAATAAAAATTTCATGGAGATAACGTAATCGCTCAGTTTTCGTCCGGCCATGAAAAATCCTGCAGGAATAGCTTCAAAAAAACCATATTCAATATCCTCAAATTTGAAAATTTTATCAAGGTCTTTTGGCCAAAGTCCTATTTTATTTTTCTTGTCAACTTTAACGGAAATTGTTTTCAATTCACTTCCTCTGTAAAATTCAAGCGTAACTGTTTTGCCTAAGTTCTTTCCCGAATTCACTGCCAACTCATCATACCAAAGACATGGTTTTCCATTAAAGGCCACAATACTATCGCCTTTCAAAAATCCAGCTTTTTCTCCGTTATTGTCTTTTAAAACCGAATCAACGACCGCATAAATTCTTGGTGAGATACCTCCTCTTGCGCCTGAACCAACCATTTTATAATCGATATCATCGGGCAATACAACGGTTTTTTTAACTCCGTTACGATCAACCTTTATTTCTCTTGCTCCTCTTAAAAGGATCAATCTGTTTATATCAAAAAGATCATCGGGAACTTTTCCGTCAACCGAAATAATTTTATCGCCATTCATTAAACCGGCCTTGATGAAAATAGGTTCGCAGGAAATTCCGTATTTGGCATTTTTTAGTGGTAAATTTCTATCTCCCCAAACAAAAAGTACCATGGCATATATTAAAAAACCAAGTATAAGATTCACTGTCACACCACCAATCATAATGATCAATCGTTGCCATGCCGGTTTTGAACGAAATTCCCACGGCTCAGGTGGCTTTGCCATTTGCTCCTTGTCCATGCTCTCATCAACCATGCCCGATATTTTTACATAGCCACCAAGCGGTAACCATCCCAATCCGTATTCGGTTTCTCCTTTTTTCACTTTGAATAAAGAGAACCAGGGATTGAAAAATAAATAAAATTTTTCAACGCGTGTTTTAAAAAGTTTTGCGGGAATAAAATGTCCCAACTCATGCAAAACAATAAGTATTGAGAGGCTTAAAATTAATTGTGCGGCTTTGATCAAAAATTCCATAGAAAAATATAAGGCCACAAATATAGACAATAATACGGGCTCCCCAATCTTAAAATTTGGTAAATCCCCTCGGGTTTAGTCCTATTATTCCTCTATTTTTAAGATCGTTACCTCTACACGCCTGTTAAGCGCCCGACCAGCTTCACTGCTGTTATCGGCCAAGGCATAATGCGAGGCATAGCCTTTAAATTTCATCCTGTTGGTATCAATACCGTTCTTATTTAAATATTCACCTACGGCTTTTGCGCGATTGCCTGAAAGTTCCAGATTATGCTTTTCGGTTCCGGTATTGTCGGTATGACCACTTATTTGAATTTGCACCGCAGGATATGTTTTCATCCATTGAATTAATTCATCCAGTTGTTTTGTACTCCCCTCCAACAATACAAATTCATCGGTATTGAACCTGATGTTTTTTAAAATAATAGTTTTTCCCTCTATAGGCTTAAGGCTTGAAATTGCATTAGTGTTCGAGACCGCAATACCTTTCATTTCGGTAATTGAAATATCGTCAAAGCAAACGTTAATCGAAAAATTCAGTTTTTCATTGTCCACCATTGCTTCGTACTTCTGTTTAATGGCAAAGTACTTTCGCTTAACGATCACCTGTCCGTCTTTGATCTTTTGCCCTACTTCATTGTTCTTACGCAATTGCTCATCGTATTTTTTCCGCTCGCGTTTACGTTTTTTTCGTTTGTTCTCTACATAGGGATTCATTGAATACTCCTCGGTGGAACTCACTTTATATTCGTCCAACTCCACGATGAACTTATTGCGTACCGAATCCATTTCATTTTTTTCGCGAGCTTCCAAATTCATGAAAATAGCTTCAACACTATCCTTTTTTTCGTCCTCTTTAATTTTTTCGAATATGCGGGTAATGTTCCCAATGGTCAAAAATTGTTCATCGCCCATGGCATCATATTCAACACTCATGGGAACCCATACGGTTGAATGCGGAGCAACGAACGCGAAACTTGCCGATGGCTCGGCCGTAATAAAAAGCTTATTCAAAACATTTAACGGAATAGAAGTAAAATACCAATCGAGCCGTTTCAGTTTTTTTGGAATATCATATTTATGCACCTCATCGCCCGAATTACTGATGCGCACATTCATGGTTAGTAAATAGCGTTTGTTGGGTTCAAGTCGTTTTCCCAAGGCAACATGCATAAACTCGTTTTCCTGCATACCATACATACACAAACAATGATAACCACTGCCGTTGGCGGCACCTCCGTTAGGCGACTTAAGGTCGCTGTGATAAAAATGGTTGAACTCGTTCAGCGCCTGAGTCCAATAGCGTGAATGGCCTTTTCCTATATATTCTTCAAAGCCACCATTGGGCACAAGGTTTTGAGCAGTAGTCTGTTCAATAATGAGCAGAAGACCAATAATATGTCCGATTTTAATCAAATTCACGGCAGTAGAACTGAAAGTACAAGAAAAAGTAACCGTTTGGCAAGAATATTATTTTTTTATTTCGTTTAAATCCTATTTTTGATTCCATAAGAAAACCTAAAATCATGCTAAACTATTCGCAAAGCCTTTTGGCACTTTCATTTACTACACTTTTATTTTCATGTGGACAAAATACTGACGAAAAAGGTTCGGGTGACGGATCAAAAGAAGTTGTTTTTCAGCAACCTGAATTTACCTATCCACAAACCGCAAAAGATACCAGCGCATGGGATACTTATTTTGATCTGAAAGTAGCCGACCCTTACCGTTGGTTAGAAAACGATACGGCCGCCAATACCAAAGCATGGGTTGAAGAACAAAACAAATTAACGTTCGGTTATTTAAATAAAATTCCGTTCCGCTCCAAAATTAAAAAACGCCTCGAAGAAATTTATAATTATGCACGAGCGTCTGCGCCCGACAAAGCAGGAGATCATTATTTTTATTATAAGAACAGTGGTTTACAAAATCAGGCCGTTTTGTACTATAAAAAAGGTTTGAAAGGTGAAGAAAAAGTATTCATCGACCCAAACACTATCAACAAAGAAGGAACCTCAACGTTTAGTTTAATAGGTTCTTCAAAAGATCATAAATTCATAGCCATTGGAAGAAACGATGCCGGTAGCGATTGGATGAAAATAACAGTGCGCGATATTGAATCCAATAAAGAAACGGGTGATACTTTAACGTGGTGTAAATTCAGCGGTGCTGCCTGGTATAACGATGGATTTTTCTATTCGCGTTACCCTACTCCTGCAAAAGGAAAAGAATTCTCGGCTAAAAATGAATTTCACAAAGTGTATTACCATAAAATGGGAACACCCCAATCAAAAGACGTGTTGATATACGAAGACCTTAAAAATAAATTACACTATCACAATGTAGATATTACCGAGGATAATAAATATTTGATCTTAACCAAGTCGAGCGGAACTGATGGGTTTGAAACCTGGTACAAGCCACTTGATTTGAAGAAAGGCGGGTTCACCTGTTTGTTCAGCGGCTTTAAAAATAAAAGTTCCATCATCGATCACCACGATGGAAAGTTTTTTGTGACCACCGATATTGACGCGCCAAATTATAAACTGGTTGCCATCGATCCGGCCAAACCGAACAAAGAAGACTGGACAACTGTTATAGCGGAATCAAAAAATTTACTGGATGGTGTTAATACCGTTGGCGGAAAATTATTCGTTTCATATTTACAGGATGTTTCTTCGCATATTTACCAATACGATTACAGCGGTAAAAATATAGGGGAAGTAAAATTACCCGGAATTGGAACAGCCGGTGGGTTTGGTGGCGATACTGAAGATACCGAGACATTTTATTCATTCGCATCGTTCAATTACCCTACAACCATTTTTCGTTACGATATAAAAACAGGAAAATCGGAAGTGTTCTTCAAGCCTGAAACAAAATTCAACCCTGAGGATTTCGAAGTAAAACAAGTTTGGTATACCTCAAAAGACGGCAATAAAAACCCAATGTTCCTGGTACACAAAAAAGGCTTGAAGCTAACGGGGAAAAATCCAACCATGCTTTATGCCTATGGCGGATTTAACGCGAACATCACTCCTTCATTCAGTGTAAACCAAATTCCATTGTTGGAAAATGGTGGAATTTATGCCGTTGCTACCTTGCGTGGTGGTGGTGAGTATGGCGAAAAATGGCATCAGGCCGGTATGTTATTGAAAAAACAAAATGTGTTTGATGATTTTATTGCGGCAGCCGAATATTTGATAGCCGAGAAATACACCAGCTCCGATTATTTAGCCATTAGCGGCCGATCGAACGGAGGCTTATTGGTAGGTGCGTGTATGACGCAACGTCCCGATCTGTATAAAGTTTGTTTCCCCGGTGTAGGTGTAATGGACATGATGAAATATCAAAAATTCACCGTTGGTTTTGGTTGGGTTCCCGAATATGGTTCAAGCGACAGTGCCAATCACTACAAATATTTATACGGTTACTCGCCTGTTCATAACGTAAAGGAAGTTGCTTATCCGGCAACAATGGTAACCACAGCCGATCATGACGACCGTGTTGTTCCTGCGCACTCGTATAAATACATTGCAACGATGCAGGAAAAACAAAAAGGTAAAGCTCCGGTTTTTATTCGCATTGATGTGAATGCGGGACATGGTGCAGGAAAACCAACCTCAAAAGTTAT
>JAYUZA010000501.1:0-3686 GCA_043752145.1 Flavobacteriales bacterium | reverse complement strand
TTCAATAAATTGGGTATCAGTCAGTTTTATGTTCATTATATGTTGAAAACCCATGCAGATCCTAACTGTTTTTTAGACCTTTTTTGAGCGAATGGGTTATCTTTGTAAATCTTGAAAATAAGGGTGTTTTCAAGAAAATTCACACGTTATAAAAACAGATCAAAAAATGAGCGACATTTTAGAGAAAAAAGACGACAGTTATTCAGCAGACAGTATTCAGGTATTAGAAGGTTTAGAGGCGGTACGTAAGCGTCCCGCAATGTATATTGGGGATATCGGCTTTAAAGGTTTACACCATTTGGTTTACGAGGTTGTAGACAATTCAATTGATGAGGCCCTTGCCGGCCATTGTTCACACATTGAAGTTTGGATCAATAAAGATAATTCTGTTACTGTTAAGGACAACGGTCGTGGTATTCCCGTAGATTTTCATGAAAAAGAGCAAAAATCGGCTCTAGAGGTCGTTTTAACCGTTTTACATGCGGGTGGTAAATTTGATAAAGACAGTTATAAAGTTTCGGGCGGTTTGCACGGGGTAGGGGTTAGTTGCGTAAATGCACTTTCAACACTCTTAAAAGCCGAAGTGCACCGCAACGGAAAAAAATATGAGCAAGAATTTTGTATTGGTAAACCATTGTATTCTGTAAAGGAAATTGGTCCTACCGATTATCGCGGAACCATTATAACATTTAAACCTGATGAATCAATTTTCATTGTACACGAATACAATTATGAAACACTGGCTTCTCGTTTGCGTGAATTATCGTATTTGAATAAAGGCATTACTATTAAACTTACTGATAACAGAAATAACGATGATAATGGTAATCCTTTAACGGATACTTTTTACAGTCAAGGGGGATTAAAGGAATTTGTAAAATTTTTAGATAGCAACCGTGAACCGTTGATGTCGGAAGTAATGTACATGGAAGGCGAAAAAGCGGGAATTCCTGTTGAAGTTTCTATGATCTATAATACTTCCTATACCGAAAACATTCATTCGTATGTAAATAATATTAATACCCATGAAGGCGGTACGCATTTAGCCGGTTTCAGAAGAGGATTAACGCGCACATTGAAAAAATATGCCGATGAATCGGGTATGTTGAAGAATTTGAAATTCGAAATTGTAGGTGATGATTTTCGTGAGGGATTAACAGCTGTAATTTCGGTAAAAGTTCAGGAGCCACAATTTGAAGGTCAAACAAAAACCAAGTTAGGTAACAACGAGGTTATGGGTGCAGTTGATCAGGCTGTGGGCGAAATGCTAAATAATTATTTGGAAGAAAACCCGAAGGATGCACGCATAATTGTAAGCAAAGTAATTCTTGCAGCGCAGGCACGTCACGCAGCTAAAAAAGCACGTGAAATGGTGCAACGCAAAGGTGTTATGGGTGGCACAAGTTTACCCGGAAAACTGGCCGATTGCAGTGAAAAAGATCCATCGATGTGTGAAATTTATCTTGTCGAGGGAGATTCAGCGGGTGGTACGGCCAAGCAAGGTCGTGACCGTAAGTTTCAAGCAATTCTTCCTTTACGCGGTAAAATTTTGAACGTTGAAAAAGCAATGTTCCATAAAATTTTAGAGAACGAAGAGATAAAAAACATGTACACTGCATTGGGTGTTCGCGTTGGGACCGAAGAAGATAGTAAAGCATTAAACATGACAGGCATTCGTTACCACAAGGTAATTATCATGTGTGATGCCGATGTGGACGGAAGCCATATCACAACTTTAATTCTTACATTCTTTTTCCGATACATGAAAGAAATGATAGAGAACGGATATATTTATATTGCATCACCACCATTGTATTTGGTAAAAAAAGGAGCGCAGGCTAAATACGCTTGGACCGAGGATGAAAGAGATATTTACATTGCTGAATTAAGAGGAGCAGGTAAGGATTCTTCAGTCGGAGTTCAACGTTACAAGGGTCTTGGAGAGATGAATGCCGAACAATTATGGGATACAACAATGAATCCTGAGTTTAGAACACTTCGTAAAGTAACCATTGAAAATGCGGCTGAATGCGATCGTATTTTCAGTATGTTGATGGGCGATGAAGTTCCGCCAAGACGAGAGTTCATTGAGAAAAATGCAAAATATGCTAAAATTGATGCATAAAAAGTTATAAAAACACGGAAGATCCCGCCCCTTCAATGAATTTAGGATGGCGGGATTTTTTTTGACTTTTTTTTAATAGTCCAATGGTAGTTTTTACTTATCCAATGGTGAAACAGATAAAATAATTTCAAGTTTAAGTCCTTATGCAAAATATAAAACCCTTTTTACTGCCCTTTTTTTTTCTTTTTTCGTTGACTGTATTTGGTCAGGAAAAGAAAGCGAGTGTTCGTAAGCAAAATAAAAAAGTGGTTTCGGCCGCTATTCGACAACTTAAGAACGGAGGTGCGGTTATTTATATCGTAAAAGACCGAAAAATGAAAACCGATATGCTGAAGGAAAAAGGTTTTGAGGCTAAAGCAATTGAGTTGGAAAAGGAACGTTTACGCAGGGAAAAAATTATTGTAAAGGGATTGCATGAGAATTTTAAATTTTGCCCCATTTATTTTGTGTATCAATCTGATCTTGCTAAAATCCAAAATGGACAGATCGAAGGGAATTTGTTAGACACAACGCTTTCAAAAAGCGCAGCAATTGAATTTAAGCACACTTATTTTATGTTTTTGGACTATGGTGATGTATACGGTGAACAGGGAAAAGTGTATTGCGATACCTGCAAATCAGATATAACAGGAACAACCAGCTTAAAGCAAAATGCCTTTGTTTTTAAGAATAGATACATGGCGCAACTGGCCAAACCATTCCCTTATTATATGACCTGCCACTATCCTGCCAAGGAAATTGCCATAAGGGTTGCCAAGATGAATTTGCGCCTAAATCGCTTTTATGGCAAGGTAAATGAATGATTTAACCCCTGTTATAATTAAATTTTTGTGATTTTGATGTCCCGATTTCTCTGGATTGTTTTAAGAAAAGAATGTTCAAAATAACAACTCTTTCATTGTAGGTTACGTACAAAAACCTTAACTTTATCCATTATGTTGCGTTGGGTTACCCTCATTTTATTCATGTTTTCGGGTGTTTTGTGTTCTGCACAAAGCCTCTGTAAATCGTATGCCCTGGCCGATTTCCTATATCCATGCGATGAGCTGGAGCTAAAAGTTAACGAAGTTTTTAATTTAATGACCGATGACGAACGTGTAGGTCAAATGATCATGCCCGCTGCAGGGTATTTTGGTAAATCAACAAAATATGTTGCACAGTTGGTAAAAGATAAAAAAGTGGGCGGTGTAATTCTTTTGTGCGGTACCAAAAACGAATTTAAAAATTATACAGGCATGTATGATAGTTTAAATGCCACAAGAAAAGGAGTTCCTTTAATGTTTAGTGCCGATGCGGAGTTGAGCCTTATCAATATGAAAATTAAAGGCACCACTCCTATAAAAAAGGCTTTCAGAATAAGATCAGAGAATGAGTTAAGTGTTGAGACCGAAAAAATTTGTGGTGAATTGGCCTATATGGGTATTCATACTAACTTTGCGCCCGTTGCCGACATGTCGCCAAACGCTACCGTGAGTTTACGCAGTTTTGGAAATAATTCAGATACCATTATCAAGTATTGTAATAAATTTGTTGCGGTTTCTACCCAAAACAATATTCTTAC
>JAYUZA010000500.1:0-3690 GCA_043752145.1 Flavobacteriales bacterium | reverse complement strand
TTGCGGTCAAAAAATATCGGAAGTGTATCGCGAAACACAGATCATTGTTGTAAACTGTTCGGGAAATAATTTACCGGTAATCAATCCACCTTTTGGTGCAAGTTTTTCCACTACCGTTGTTGCGGGACAAGTGGTAACATTTGACTTAACCGCAGTTGACGGTGATCTTTTGCAAGACGGTTCTAAACAAACCATTACTTTAACGGCCACGGGAAATCAGTTTGGCGCATTATTTACTAACCCTTTGGCAGGTTGTACTTTTCCACCATGTGCAACCTTGAATTCAACACTGCCAGGTAGTTCAACCGATAGTATTACACGAAATTTTGTTTGGCAAACCGACTGCGGTCATTTGATAAATACTTCGTGCGGACAAACCGCCAAAGTTTATCAATTCGTATTTCGCGCCTCCGATGATTTTTGTCCTGCACCGGGAGTAAGTATAGCTACGGTAAGCATTACTGTTCTTCCACCCCAACCGGTTAACGCACCATGGGTACACTGTGCTGATGTAGCATTAAACGGAGATGTAACATTAACTTGGGTGCCGCCTGCCGATCCTGCGGCCCAGTTTGTGAAATATGAAATTTACAATACAACACTTGGAGCTTTGGTGGGCACAATTCCTACGCTTGCAACAAATACATTCACCCACATTGGTGCCGATGCCCAAAACGGTTCCATGTCATATTGCTTAAAAGTTTATTCGGGATGCACAGGAACAGCTATTAGCACAAGTGACACCGTAAGCTCCATGTTCCTGAACGTTAGTAATACCGGAACAGGCATAGCTGTATTGAACTGGAATAAATTATTTTCTCCTATCAACAGTCCAACAGCGTATCCGTATTACGACATATGGCGGGAATTTCCCATTGGTACCTGGACAATGATCGGAACTCGACCATACGGAACCGAAACGTATAAAGATACCATAAGCATTTGTGACGATACCTTGAATTACAAAGTTTCGGTTACCGATTCAACCGGATGTATTTCATTCTCTTCGATCGATGGCGACCGTTTTACCGATCTGTTTGCACCTGGTGCCCCTGTAATTTCATATGTAACTGTTGATACAGCAACGGGACTCACCCAAATAAACTGGTACCCAAGTGGAGCATTGGATACCGAAGGTTATATTATTTTGGAATTTGTTTCGGGAAGTTGGATCGTGATCGATACCGTTTATGGTATTGGAAATGTTTCATACATTCCTTCGGGATCAAATCCGAATGGCAGTAGCGAGCAATACGGTGTTGCTGCTTTTGATACCTGTTGGCATGGATTTCCAGCCGCACCCAATACAAGTGCAATGGGAACTCCACATAACACCATTTTTTTAACTACACAATTAATTATTTGCGACAGCAGTGTGAATTTGAATTGGACAGCATATACAGGATGGTCTACCGGAGTTGGCACTTACGAAATTTACGCTTCGGAGAATGACGCTCCTTATGTTTTGATAGGTAGCGTTTCGGGAACAACCACTACGTTTTTACACAGCAATTTAAATCGCTTGTCGACTTACAAATACATTATTAATGCCATATCCAACGGTCTTGGTGTTAATTCCATTTCAAATATTTCCACAAAACTTATCAAGCAACCTTCGCAACCCAATTACGCTTATATACAAACAGTGACCGTAACCGCAGACAACGAAGTGCTCATGCGCTTTTTACCTGATGTAACAGCCAATGTTCTCTTCCATAAAGTATACAGGTCGGATGACAACGGATTTTCATTTACACAAATAGGGATTATGTTGCCTGGCACTCCTCCGCTTGTGTTTACCGACAACAATGTAAATACACAAATGCAGAGCTATGTTTACAAAGTAATAACGGTTGACAGTTGTGGAAAAAATGCCGCTATCTCAAACGAAGCCAAAACTATTTTCCTGCAGGCTATTTCCAATTCGGTTGCACTTTCCAATAATTTAAACTGGAATCCGTATACTATTTGGGATGGAGGCGTAAGCAGTTATCAGGTTTTACGCAGTGTTAACAATGACCCTACATTCACCGTTGCGGGAAGCACAAGTTCGGTATTCAGCAATTACGATGATGTGGATGTTTATGATCTTACGTATACAACAGGTGAATTTTGCTATAAAATTGTTGGCTTGGAAAACATAAATCCTTATGGCTTTGCCGAGAACAGTGAGTCAAATGTAGTGTGTGTTACCATTGATCCTTTGGTTTATGTTCCCAACGCATTTACACCTGGTGGATTGAACCCGATATTTAAACCTATTGTAAGTTATGTTGATTATACCAATTATGAATTTGAAATATATAACCGTTGGGGTGAAGTAATATTTAAAACCAATGATGTTAATGTTGGTTGGGATGGTTATACAAGCAAAGGAAAAGTTGCCAAGGAAGATGTTTATGTTTATCAATTACAGTTCAAGACCGGTGGTGGAAAAGATGTAGATGTTCAGGGTCATGTTATGTTGTTGGATTACGAAAAATAAATTCCATCTCATGGAACACGGATGAGACGGATTTACGCAGATCTTAAAAAAATTATTCAGGCGCCCGATTGCCGAAAATTATATCACACGGCTCTACATACTCTCTAAAATTTTCAATGATATCTTTTTGTTGTTCCTCTAACCATTGCAAGCGAAATCCTTTATGATCTGACTCATCTTTGCCAAAGGCTGAAACACTCAATCCATCTTCATATGGAACAAAATCGGTTCGTACAAATGTCCAAGTTTCACCTACAGGATGCGTTTTTCCATCATAATCAATAAACTCTTTAATGAGTTTGTATTTTTGATTTGCTAAGAGGTGAAGCGGGTTATCAGACATATAGCAAAGTTAATAATATTGCCTACTATCTTCTTCTTTTTGAAGGATTCTTCTTATAAAATTCGATTCCCTGTTGTACTGTATCCTCTATTTTAAAATTTAGTTTGGTTTTTAATTTATTCGCCACAACACGTGCTTCGGCATGACTTCCGTATTCGGACAAGAATAATTTTTCTTTGGTAAATCCGTACAAATACATTTCAAAACTTATGACAGAAGAATGACTGCCCCCGGTTCCATAATATGAACGTGAACCAATGCCCGGCATATAGTTCAGAAAACCCCGTTTAGGCATTGATTTTTCAAACACAATACTTACCGTATCATATCCGTCAAGATCGGTATACTCATGTATTTTATAGAAAATAAGGTCGGTATATCGGTCCAATCGCTTTTTTTCAAAATCAACAGCTATACCTTGCATGGAAAGAATAAAAATTGCGCCAACGATCAATAATGGAAAACCAAGAAAAGCAATGACAGGAACAAAAAACAGACAAATTGAAAGAATTAAAATTACAAAACCTGGCAAAGCATACGCTGATTTAAATCCGGGATAATAATAGATGCGTTGTTTCATCCCTGAGAATTTTCAATATTTAAATTTTCTTTTTCTTAACTAACGAATAGGCTCCGAATAAAATAGAAACCACACCAACGCCACATTTTATATAATCGAGATTTGAATTAAACGGTGTAGTACTTAAAAACCCTGTTCCCATAAGGCCGGCACCGGCCAAAATCATAAAATATGAGGGCCACGGATTATAATTTTCTTTCTTTGGTTCCATAAAATGTAAAAAGGTTAAATGATCCTTACCATACTTAAAAAGCCACCGACAGAGATGTAGTAATGAAGTAA
>JAYUZA010000499.1:0-9229 GCA_043752145.1 Flavobacteriales bacterium | reverse complement strand
GAGGCAATGGCTTAATAATTAATTTTTGAGTGGTTCCAGTTAGTTTTATGATCTCTTCACCAAATTGTTTTATGGTTATCTCATCGGGATTTCCAAAATTGACCGGCATAAAATAATCGCTCATAAGCAAACGATAAATTCCCTCAACCAAATCATCTACATAGCAAAATGAACGTGTTTGCGATCCGTCACCAAACATTGTTAGGTCTTCGCCACGCAATGCCTGTCCTATAAAAGCGGGCAGCACACGTCCGTCATTCAAACGCATTCGCGGACCATAGGTATTAAATATGCGAACGATGCGAGTTTCAACTGCATGGTAGGTATGATACGCCATGGTAATTGCTTCCATAAAACGTTTTGCTTCATCGTATACGCCTCGCGGACCCACGGGATTTACATTTCCCCAATAGTCTTCGGTTTGCGGATGCACTAAAGGATCGCCATACACTTCGCTGGTAGACGCAACTAAAATGCGCGCTTTTTTAGCTTTGGCAACACCCAATAAATTATGTGTTCCCAACGAACTTACTTTAAGTGTTTGAATGGGGATTTTTAAATAATCGATGGGACTTGCAGGTGAAGCAAAGTGTAAAATATAATCCAAATGCCCTTCAACATGCACGTGTTTTGAAACATCATGGTGATGAAATTCAAAATCGGGAAGTTTCATTAAATGCGCAATGTTTTTAAGATCGCCTGTAATAAGATTATCCATCCCAATAACATGACATCCTTCCTTTATGAACCTGTCACATAAATGAGAACCCAAAAAACCGGCAGCACCGGTAATTAAAACACGTTTTTTATCCATATAAATGCTTCGCTAAAATAAGCAAATGAATGGTTTTGGGGTTAAAAAAGTATGTTTAACTAAAACTTATAGCTAAAAGCTTGCATTTACAGGATGAATAATGCCTATTTTGCACTACTTATTAAAGATTATGAGTCGATCGTTTTTTACGCTTGTAAGCGTTTTCTTTTTCTGGGGCTTTGTAGCGGCAAGTAACGGCATTCTTATTCCCGTTTATAAGGAACATCTTCATTTAGAACAATGGCAAACCATGTTAATTGATGTGGCATTTTATGTAGCATATACTGTTGGTTCAATTATTTACTATATATGGTCAAGGGTAAGCGGTGAAGATCTACTCAATAAAATAGGATATAAAAACGGTATTTCACTGGGCTTAACTATTTCAGCTGTTGGCGCTTTTTTATTTTATCCCGCTGCTCAAACCGAATCGTTTGCTCTCATGATCACGGCACTTTTTATTATCGGTTTGGGATTTTCATTACAACAAACCGCGGCCAATCCCTTAGCCATAAATATTGGAGACCCTGCAAAAGGATCACAGCGTTTAAGCTTGGCAGGAGGCATCAACAATATTGGTAGCACCATTGGTCCCGTGTTGGTTAGTTTTGCCATTTTTGGTTCATTGGCCAGCGGACAAAAACTGGAATCATTGGAATCGGTAAAAACACCATACATTATTTTAGGCTTTTCATTTTTAATAGTTGCTGTTCTTTTTAAACTCTCCTCCATTCCCAATAAACTCGAACATGTTACTGAT
Source organism: Flavobacteriales bacterium (assembly GCA_043752145.1). Classification (GTDB taxonomy): domain Bacteria; phylum Bacteroidota; class Bacteroidia; order Flavobacteriales_D; family UBA2798; genus DASPJQ01. The sequence continues at coordinate 7,655 of JAYUZA010000499.1, read as the reverse complement.
ACATCGGCTCAAAATTCGAAAGATGTTAAAAGTGTTTTCTCCTATCCGCAATTATGGTTGGGCATGATCGCCATTTTTCTTTACGTAGGTGTTGAAGTTTCAACTGCGGCAAATTTACCCGAGTACATGAAACAAAAACTGGGAACAAAGACCGAAAATGTTTCACCTTATGTTTCGTTGTTTTGGGCCAGCTTAATGATAGGCCGATGGTCGGGTGCCATTGGTGCTTTCAATGTAAAAGACGGTTTTAAAGCGTCATTACGATTTTTGTTGCCATATGCGGCTTTCGGAGTTTTTTTATTGGTCAATAAAAACAGTATAGCCGACCATGATCCTAACCAATATTATTATTACGCGTGTATAATTCTTGTGCTTATTGCTGCCGATATTTTAAGTAGAGGAAATCCCGCGCGACAATTGGTTTTATTTTCGGCCTGTGGAATAACCGCTTTGCTCATGGGAATGTTTAGTACCGGATTATTTAGCGCCTATTGTTTCATAAGCGTTGGTTTATTTTGTTCAACGTTGTGGCCCTGTATTTTTACTTTAGCCATTTCGGGATTGGGTAAAAAAACGAATGAAGGTTCCGGCTTTTTGATCATGATGATCATGGGAGGCGGTTTGGTAAGTGAATTACAGGCATATTTATCAAAAGATAATTTATTGGGAATACAGTTCAGTTATTTTGTGGGCGTTTTTTGTTTTGCTTATCTTGCCTTTTATGGATGGAAAGCAAAAAACATATTATTAAAACAAGGCATTAATTATGATCAAAATAGTAGTAGCGGGCATTGATATTGGCGGGACCAATACTGTTATTGGATTGGTCAATCGCTTTGGAAATATCATTTTTAAAACAAGTGTGCCAACGCGTGAAGCGGATACGGCCGCTAAGTTAGTTGACAATGTGTATGACGCCATATACCCTTATTTAAAAGGAAACTCCATTATTTTGGATCGTATCGGTATTGGTGCACCCAACGGAAATTTTTATACCGGTAATATCGAATTCGCACCCAACTTACCTTGGAAAGGCATTGTACCACTGGCAAAATTATTTCAGGATAAATTTTCGGTTCCGGTTAAAGTAACGAACGATGCCAATGCCGCTGCTTTGGGTGAAATGATATTTGGTCGAGCCAAAGGCATGAAAGATTTTATTTTTATTACATTGGGTACAGGTGTTGGAAGCGGCATAGTTGCGAATGGTAAACTGATTTATGGTCATGACGGATTTGCAGGGGAAATAGGTCATGTAATACTTGAGCGCAACGGCAGACCTTGCGGGTGTGGACGTAAAGGATGTGTTGAAACCTATTGCAGCGCAGGGGGTATTGTAAAAACATATCAGGAACTTTCGGGTGACATCAGTGTAAACGATTCAAAACAAGTTGCCGAGCGGGCACTTACTGGCGATAAAAACTCATTGGATACATTTGAAAAAACAGCCGGCTATTTAGCTTTTACACTGGCCAACTCGGTTGCCTATACAAGTCCCAAAGCCATATTTATTTTCGGAGGTCCGTCCAACGCGGGTGATCTTTTACTCACCCCACTCAAACGAATGTTTGAAGAAAATTTACTGGAGATATATAAAAACAAAATCCCGATACTTAGATCGGGATTAGATGAGAATGATGCTGCCGTTTTAGGCGCAGCTTCACTTATGTTTTTAGAAAATGTGTTGTCAGAATTTCGCTCCGATGATTATTAATCTTCTGTTATCTTTTTAGCACGCGCAAGAAGTTCGTCTGTTTTCTTTACCTGCTCAGGTGTCATTGCCTTTGTTTTATCCAATGCTTTTGTAGCCGAGTTAACGTTCTTGGTTGCTTTAGGCACTTTATTTATAGGTTTAATTTCCTTTGCGTGCTTTGCCATTTCCACAGCTTTATTATCCAAGGGCTTCGCTTTTTCATCACGCGCGCGTATCTCACCTTGTATAGCGTAAAGACGTTTTAAAATATCGGCATCTGATTTTATTTTGTTGCCTTCTTTCTCAATTTTTTCAAGATCGGCTTCAATGGTCTTTAAATTTTTATCGGTTGCCAAAGTACTTTCGTACAAGTCGTAACTTTGGTTTACAAAACCGTCAACTTCGCTATCGCCAATATCACCGGGACGTTTCAGGTCTTTTTCTTCTTCTTTTGCTTGGGAAAATAAAGGCGCTGCAAACATAAATGCAAGAGCCAGGGTAAAAATTGTCTTCATAGCTTGGTTGTTTGTTTTAATAAAATTAAGGTTTTTAGTTGTTAAAAAGCGATTTCGCGCTTCGGTTGGTCTTTTTTTTCTCCTCACCTGCTACAACTCCTATGCCAAAAGCGGCTAATGTAAAGAACAAGGTAACGATTATATCACTTATGGGCAAACCCGTATCCGCCAGTTTTGACTCTAAACCAGCCAAAAAATAGAGTGAAACGTGAAAAATTGTGGTAATGAAAAAACATAGAATAAACCCGGCCTGACCAAAAAAACCGTTGTAAAAAAGACGTGAAAACACCAAAATGAGGGGATAAAAGAGCAAATAAAACAACATGAAAGTTAAAAAAATATTGCCCAGTTGAAGCAATAGACCCGGGCCTGCCATAAGCAAAAGCCCACCCGCGAACATTTGTTTTTGCATAATAAGTCCGTATGAAAAAAGACAGAAAACCGCATAGACCATTACAAAGAACAGAAGGATAATGGCAAAACGAAGTAAAATATCGGTGGGCTGTAAATTGTTCTTATAAAATATAAGCGAAAAGATCAATGAGCTGATAAAAAAAGAAAAACAAATAAAATAAAAAATGAATTTGTCTTTTTCCTTTGCTTCGGTAAAAGGAGCAAGGGGTGTAAAATTTTGCCAGTTCATGTTTATGAAGGCAAATAAAAAACTAAACCAAACAAGTGTAATTAATGCAAATATCGAACCTTTGAGCAACTGATTGTTGCCGCTTACGATGATCTTTTTTTTTACTTCGTCTTTTTGATCGAGTAACACTAATGGGTTGTATTGGATTGAACAAAGTAATTACTTTTTTCGCTCTTATCACCATTAATTTCATAAACTTTGCCATTGGTTCGCAATATCTTTTTAGGATCAACCCCTTTCTTTTTCGGCCATAATCCGTAAACGTTAATGTTTTCGGTGCGCGAGGCATCCTCAACCAATAATTCGGTTACCTCAACATAAGCCTTTTGGGGTGTAGACTCATTTTTGTTTTGATGCGCTATAAGTAAAGTATTATCATCTTTAATACCAACCACAATAGCATAATGCATGGGCGATGCATAATTGTTAATTGATTGCAGTGTGGACCTTACATTTGTGTTTTTATAGGACCCGCTAAAATACAGTTCATCGCCAACAGCAACGTATGGCAAGACCTTTTTGCTGAGAGCGAATTTTAATCCGGTTTTAGCACGCGATCTTTTCAATTGCGTATTTAAAAGCGCCAGGCTGGTACCACTCCCAACCTTCTTACCCATGTTTTTCAACACCAGCCTGACTGCTTTCTTACTGTACTTTGTTTGAATAAGTTTAATAGAATTTACCTGTGTAAATCCGTCCGCACAAATCGTTCCCGCCAACAGGATAAGCATAAATTTTCTACTTAACATATTAATTAATTAAAGTCAGGTAGAAGTTATGCCATGTATAATTTTTTCTTGTAAAACGTTGCAGGCTACAAAAGGTTACAAAACACATGTCTGGGCTGATTTTCAAGCCTCATCAAAAATAAAAATTGCCGACCCATCAAAAAATTAATTATTTTTGGTGAAACAAAAAAAATGAAAGTCTATTATAAACAAGGTTGGGGAATTTTTTTTATCGTGTTTGGGATCATTCTTGTAGCATTAAATATTATGCTTATTAATATGGGTGTAGGACGCGGATTCCAGGTTATTTTTTGTTTATTCATTACTCTAATAGGTATATTGTATTTAAACAAACCCTATTTTGAATTACGATCGAACGAAATAGTGCTTTTCAATCTTTTTGGAATGGAACTCAAGAATTATCATTTTGAAAATATTTCACAACTCCAGGTTTTGGATAATAAAATATATTTAAATGCAGATGGGAATTCAAAAAAGGTTCGTGTGAGTAAATTTATGGCGCGGCCTGCCGACTGGGACACCTTTATACATATGATCACCGGTGGCGACCTTACCAATGAACTTCACAATATTTGAAAAAAACTCTTACCATATTACTTCTGGTTTTTTGCTTTTATCAAAGCAAATCACAAAACGCGTTTGGCTTCTCGCTTGGTTATGGCCAAATAAAGACACCGGCCTGGAACACTTTTTTAGATAAATACAATTCGGGAGATACCGTAACTTCAAAACATCCGTATTTAAAACATGTTCCCTGCGCTTCGGTTTTTTACGAGCGAAAACTGATTGAGTATTTTTATGTACAAGGTCATTTGAATTTTATTTATGCAAATTCTTCGTCTAAACAAAATGGAGATCTAAAATGGGAGATCATGGGATTTGGCGCAAACGCGGCACTGAATTTTTATCCCTTCAAATTAATTAAAGGTCTTTCCAAAACACCCTGGAACCCCTTGCTCATTCAGCTTGGCGGTGGTGTCAATTATCTTCAAAAAACACTAACGTTGAATGGTAAAAACGCGACCACTCCCGAAATAACGGGATACTCAGGTAAAAACATGGCAGTTGTTGTAAGTGGTGGAATTGGTTACGATCTGCATTTTGGTAAACGCATTGTGGTACAAACGGTTTTTGACTTTAAATTCGTGAATGAAGTAGATATGCCCGAACTCAGCTATTTTGTACGTGAATACGAGGCCGCGGGTCTAACGACAACAAGTAATGCCACCGTTTTGGGTGGTAAGATCAGTATACTCTTCCTTTTCAAAGGGCTCGGATCCAGACCTAAGAATAATATCAACTCCAAAAAATCGATGTTTAAATGATCTGTTTTATGACAAACGGTATTAAATAACACTCGTTTTTCGCTATTTTTATACAAACAAATCATCTCATGAATAAAGTAATTATCGTTTTGACATTTTTATTTATTGCCGCAACGCTTCACGCGCAATTGCCTGAACCTTTAATTCAATGCGCACACCAGAAGAATTACATCGAGTATTGTGAAAAACTCGGCATTGATCCGTTCAATAACGATGTATACAACAATTATGAAAAGCAATTGAATGAAAAAATAAAAGCGAAGGATAATTTAAAAAAAGGTACCCGTAGCGGACCCTTATTTATTATCCCTGTTGTTTTTCATGTTGCGCATGTTGGCACTGTGGAAAACATAAGCGATGCACAGATAAAAGATGCTATTCGAGTTCTTAACCTTGATTATAGAAAATTAAATACCGATACCGGTGCCGTTGTTACAGCTTTTAAAAGCATTGCTGCCGATTGTGAAATTGAATTCAGGTTAGCGCAAATTGATGCGCTTGGAAATTGCGTAAGCGGAATTACAAGAACCTATACAAACGAAACCCATATTGGTACACAGCCAATGGTAAATGATATCAATAAACATTTAAATAACAGTACCGATATAAACAACATTCGTTTTCCGCATGATATGTACATGAATGTTTGGATATGTGTTAATCCTGATGGGGCAGCCGGTTATACGGGTGGTCCCGTATTGGGAGCTTTTAGTCCCAATGCCGATGGTATTTGGATACGTCATGATTATGTTGGTGCTATTGGAACAAGTAGCGTTGCGCGTTCAAGAACTTTAACACACGAAGTAGGACATTGGCTGAGCCTTGCACATACATGGGGCAGCACCAATAATCCGGGATGTGATGGAACCATTATGACCCCACCGTGTAGCGGAGCCGACAACTGCACCACCGATGATGGTGTTACCGATACACCCAATACAATTGGGTGGACAACCTGTAATTTATCGGGAAGTTCGTGCGGATCTCCGCTTGACAACGTTCAAAATTACATGGAGTATTCATACTGTGCCAATATGTTTACCGAAGGGCAAAAAGCAAAATTGCACACGCTTTTGGGATTTACAATTGCCGGACGAAATAATTTATATACTGCTGCAAACCTTGCGGCAACAGGAGTTGATACGAGCGACATTTTATGTGCAGCCGATTTTTCAGCAAGCCCCGCTTTTGTTTGCCAGGGCGATTCAATTGACTTTACCGATCATACGTTTAACGGAGCTACAGGATGGAATTATATTTTTTCAGGTGGAACACCTGTTACTTCTACCGTTCAAAATCCCACCATTACATATAACGTACCGGGAACATATGATGTTGGATTGATCGCCAACAACGGTGTATCATCTGTAAATCTCATTAAGGCAAATTACATCAACGTACTTGATGCGGTTGGAGCCGCTGTTCCGTTCTCGGAAGGTTTTGAATCTTCAACAACTTTACCCAACGCCACATGGATGCTTGCAAATATTGATGGTGAAGAAACATGGGAAATTGCAAGCGGCATTGGTGCCTCGGGTTCAAAATGCATGATGATCGACAACTTTACGTATAATAAAAGCGGAAAAGACTTCTTCTATTCTAAAACATATGATCTCTCGGGTGTGGGAAATGCTGAAGTGCATTTCAAATACGCCTACAAACAACGCACCAGTTCGGATATCGAAAAATTAAAATTCTGGGTTTCCAATAACTGCGGGCAGAATTGGATCATGCTTAAACAAATGTCGGGTAGTGTTTTGTCGGGCTCATCCACTTTAACAAGCACTTTTATTCCTGTTTCCACTGATTGGAAATCGTTTGATGTGACCAATATCCCGGCAGCTTATCTGGTACAAGGGTTCCTGTTCAGAATAGAGTTTGAAAGCGATAGAGGAAACAATATCTATATAGACGATATTAACCTTGACGTAAATGTTGGTGTGGATGAAAATAATTTTTCACCGCTTGATTTTACTGTTTATCCAAACCCTACGACCAACAGCGCTATATTGAAGTATGAATTAAGCACGGCACAAAATATTGTGGTGACCTTAAAAGATGTTTTAGGAAGAGAATTATGTGTATTAGATAAAGGAAATAAAATATCGGGATCTCATAGCCTTACCATTAGCGAAACACAATTAAGCGCGAAAGGAATTTATTTTGTTTGTTTGAGTAACGGTGTTACAACGTATACACAAAAGATAGTTGTTCAGTAAAAGCAGCCACTAAAACACGGAAGCACCAAATCCCACCAAAACGTTTCAATAATGCTTTGGAGAACTTTGGTGGTTTGGAGATTTAGTGGCAAGTAACTCTTTAATACCATTTTACGTAAGAATCTACCTATGACGTTTAGGTTAGTCTGTATTTTTTTATTCCTGAGTGTAAAGGGATTTTCACAGCTTGATTCTGTTGGATTTTCATTACCCCAACCAATTACCGATAGCTTAACCAAACATTCGCTTTGGGCAACGCAATATTATATTCATTCATTTACCTCGGGTGGAAAAATTCCCATGTTGGATAAAAATTTGGATTCCACCGGATTTTTTGCCGACACCTGCGATTTTTGTACTGCTGCATTGGAAGGAACCGCTTTTGTGAAAGATTCGTTGGGAAATGTTACCGTTTTTAATTACGATGGCGTTGCTGCCACATCGCAGGTTGATTGTCGCAAATGCAAAAAATTTGCGAATACAAAATTAGCAACCGATGCCTGGGGAAAAG
>JAYUZA010000498.1:0-3698 GCA_043752145.1 Flavobacteriales bacterium | reverse complement strand
ATAATATTATAATAACATACATCATGAAAGCGAAACAAGATAAAAACTTAAATGCAGACGAAACCTCATATTATTTAAAATCGCCAAAAAGAAGGCTGAAATTTAAGGATGGTCCTGCCAAATTTTGACTATTTGACCCGTACAATTTACCGGCCGAGACAAACCTGTAGCCAACCGAAGCGCTAATTTGAACCCAATTAAGCAATGGTTTATTTATTTGTACCCTTGGCTCAACCGAAAAATAACTTGTTGAGTTTATTTCATCGTATGGTACATAAACAGGAGGGATGTAAAAAGCACCGGCACTGAATTGAACGGGAAAACTCAAATACCATTTTTCTTTTGGCTGCAACACATATTCCAGGAACAAACCTGTTTCGATCACATACATTCGATAGCGTTCGCGGTTAACCAAACTTGAAATTACATTGTTACCGTAATGCATAGTATAACCAATTTTAAAGCTTTCACCCAAATGCCAAACACCTTTGAGGCCGTGCAAATTCGCGGGCGAATTATTGTATAGTGTAAGCCTGCCTTCATAACCACCTTCGTCAACAGTTTGAAAAAGACCAAAGGATAAGTTTAAAAAATCAAATAGGAATTGACTCTTCGCTTTTCCAGAAGACAGCATCAACACAAGTAAGATCATATAAATTTTACGCATCGTAAAAAAATTGACAGGGCTAATTTACAAATTAGTTAGCATGAATGTATAATTTAAAGCAACTTCTTTTAAGCCCTCAAACCTTCCCGAGGCTCCGCCATGGCCCGCATCCATATTGGTATGCAGCAGCAAGGGCTTGTCAGACGTGTTGTTTACCCGCAATTTAGCTATCCATTTGGCTGGTTCCCAATATTGAACTTGCGAATCGTGTAGACCCGTGGAAATAAACATGGCCGGATAGTTCGTTTTTTTAATGTTGTCGTAAGGTGAATAAGTCAACATATATTCAAAGTAAGTTTTTTCGTTAGGATTACCCCACTCATCATATTCGCCCGTTGTTAAAGGTATGGAACTATCCAGCATGGTTGTTACCACATCCACAAAAGGCACTTCGGCCACAATGCCTTTATACAAACCCGGCTCCATGTTTACAATAGCACCCATCAATAATCCGCCTGCACTTCCACCCTGTGCAAATAATTTTTTACCATCGGCATATTTTTTCTCGATCAGGAATTTTGAAGCAGCAATAAAATCGGTGAAGGTATTTTTCTTGTTCAACAATTTACCGTCTTCATACCAGTCTCTTCCCAAATCTTCGCCACCGCGTGTATGCACAATGGCAAAAACAAATCCACGATCCAATAAGCTAAGGCGTGAACCCGAGAAATAGGGATCAATAATTACACCATACGAACCATAACCGTAAACAAGGCATGGGTTTTGCCCCGGCTTGTACAATGCAGTTTTATATACGATCGAAACTGGTATTTCTTTTCCATCGCCTGCAATAGCATATGTTCTTTTGGTCGTGTACTCGCTGGCGTTATACGGCACATTTAATTTTTGCTGCTTTAATAATTCCTGCGATTTGTTTTTTAGATCATAATCAAATTCGCACATGGTTGTTTTTAACGAACCAAAATAATAACGTACCACATCGGTATTAAATTCCTCATTGGTCCCAATTCCAACTATATAATCTTCTTCGGTCATGTCAATATATGAAACTTCGTTGTTGCTTAATGTTACCACCTTTAAACGAACCAACCCTTTTTTGCGCGATTCAACCACCAAATAATTTTTAAATACTTCAAACTCTTCGGTCAATTCGGTTTCATCGTAGGGAACAACATCACTCCAATTGGCCGAACTCGTTTTACCCGGCAATGCTTTTGATAGTTTAAAATTTTTGGCATTTAAATTTGTGCGAATGTAAAAAACATCATTCGCTTCTTCAACAATGTATTCATGATCACGTTTGCGTGGTTCAAATACCCTGAAAGCAGATTGGGGTTCATTTGACTTAATGTACAAGCATTCGGTAGTTGTGGTAGATACGGAATGAATGAAAATATAATTTCCCGAACGCGATCGTTCCACATCCACATTAAACGTTTCATCTTTCTCCTCATAAACACAAACATCGTTGTTTGGCGAAGCACCAATAGTATGTTTCATGATCTTATATGATCGAAGTGTTTTTTCGTCCTCCACTGCGTAAAAAACCGTTTTATTGTCAGATGCCCACACAATGGAACCGGATGTATTGTCTATCACATCATTTTTTAATTCACCGTTGGACAGTGTTTTAAAATATATGCTGTATTTTCTTCGTCCCAAAAAATCAACCGAGTATGCAAGCATTTTATTATCGGGACTCACTTCCAGGTCTCCTTCATCACAAAACACCTTTCCCTCAGCCAAAGCATTAACGTCAAGCAATAATTCGTCCTTTGCTTTATCAACCATCGCTTTACGGTAATAAAAAGCATGTTCATTGTCGCCTTTATATTTGCTAAAATACATATACCCGTTCATAGGATACGGCACCGATTCGTCATCCTTAAGAACACGTGATTTTATCTCGGTCAGGATCAAATCGTTCAACGCTTTATGTTTTGCAAAATAACTGTTCGAATATTTATTTTCACTTTTTAAATAGGCAATTACTTCTTTATCCTCGCGGTTGTTTAACCAAAAATAATTATCCATGCGTTTTACGCCATGCGTTATTAATTCGTGTGGAACTATTTTTGCAACAGGAGGCATCATCTCCTTTTCATCATCCTTCATAGTTGAGCAATTAGTGAAAATTAAGCAAAGCAAAACGTTAGATATTTTGTAGTCCAACAATTTTTCCATTGTTTATTGCTTTTATTGTTCCTTTTTTCTTGGGTTTCTTTGACGAGCCTTGCCTGCGACAGTAAATTACGTTAGCATTGGTTTTTTTGTCCAATACCGAAATACTTCCACCATCAACTATCAGGTGTGCTTTATCTTCTATAATAATTTTGGTTTGTTCGGTTATGCATACAATGCTTTTTATCGTAAGTGTGCACCCTCGCTTGATAACAAGGTCTCCGCTGATCACTAAATTTCTTTTTAATGTAAGGGAGGAATCAAGATACATTACCTTTTTAGGATCATACATCTTGTTTCGGGTAAGATTAATATAATCGGGTTTGGTATTGAATGTGCGATGTACAAAACCAATTTGCATGGGTGATAAATAATTGCGGCAAATATTATATCCCATAATATTATTGGAAACAGCCGTGCTGTCACAAGCCAACCAGCCAAATTTATCGTTTGCAGGCAGGTCGGGAAATTGCGGATAGTCGGTATGGCTTAAGCCTAAACAATGTCCTATTTCGTGGGCAATTAATTGTGCTGCCGCCCAAGAATGTGATTGGTATACATTGCTCATGTTTAAATAACTTTTGCCGGGACCGCAACCAAACATAATTGTACCGGTTGTTGATTTAGTGAAAAAAATATTTATACCATGCTGCAAATTGCGGGCGTACTTATCGTAGTTACGCGACCAGCAATTGTTATTTTCCAACTGGTAAAAACCCAAACTATCCAATCCTTCAGCTGCAGGTTGCTCTTTGGTACGTATATAAACTTTTCCCGCTTTGGTGTAAACCGAATCGGTGGTGAGTTTTACCGAGCTGCCCGAGCCGTATTTCACTACCAAACCTTCTTTTTTATTATACAAATACTGATTTGTTCCCTTGACCTCGAA
>JAYUZA010000497.1:0-3703 GCA_043752145.1 Flavobacteriales bacterium | reverse complement strand
AGTAAGCAATGCGGTAAAATTTACAAACGAGGGAAAAATTACCGTAAGAGTTCGTTTACTAAATGAGGATGACGAAAAGGCAACCATTGAATTTGCGGTTACTGATACAGGAATAGGGATATCTGATAATAAAATTGAGAAAATATTTGAAAATTTTCAGCAGGCATCCAGTGGAACTTCCCGATTGTTTGGTGGAACCGGATTGGGTTTGGCAATTGTTAAGCAATTAGTAGAGCCACAAGGTGGGACAATTCGTGTTGAAAGTGCAATTGATCAGGGTTCGACCTTTAGCTTTGTATTGCCGTTTCAAAAAACAAATGCAGAAGCCGAATTACAAATGGAGATCCTGGCACAGGATACAGAGATCAAAAATATAAAAGTTCTTGTTGTTGAAGATATAGCACTCAACCAATTGCTTATGAAAACGCTGTTAGATGATTTTGGTTTTGAAAGAGACATTGCCGCAAATGGAAGAATAGCGATTGAGAAACTTCAAGAAAAATCGTTCGATATAATTTTAATGGACTTACAAATGCCCGAAATGAACGGGTTTGAAGCAACCGATTACATAAGAAATACACTAAAATCCAAGATACCGATCATTGCCCTCACAGCCGATGTAACAACGGTAGATCTTGCCAAATGTAAAGCAGTTGGCATGAATGATTATATTGCAAAACCGGTTGATGAGAAATTGCTTTATAGTAAAATAATTGGCCTTGTAAAAAAACCGGTTTCTACAAAAAGCATTCAGAGCGTTGAAAGCATTGAAGCCAAAGTCCAAAAGTGTATTGACCTGAAGTATTTAATGCATAGAACAAAATCAAACCCAACCGTAATGATGGAAATGATATCTTTATATCTTGAACAAACACCCCCGCTCATACATTCAATGAGGAAAAGTTTGGATAATCAAGATTGGGATTCTTTGCAAGCGGCAGCGCATAAAATGATTCCCTCTTTTTCTATTATGGGCATAAGTGTTGATTTTGAAAATATGGCTAAACAGGTTCAGGCATATGCACATACGCACCAACAAGCGAATGGAATAAGTGACTTGATTTCACAACTTGAAAATGTATGTAAGCAAGCATGTATTGAATTGCAAGAGGAATTTAACATTATAAAAAACAATAATTAATGGACAACGAAAAGATAAAGATTTTCCTGGTAGATGATGACGCAGTTTTTTTGAAGTCATTGGAAATAGAATTCCTCAATCATGCCGATCTGATAGTGGAAACGTATAAAACAGGTGAGCTTTGTGTTGAAAATTTATCGCACGGCCCCGATGTTATTATTTTGGATTTTCACTTGGACGGTATTGATAAAAATGCAATGAATGGTCTTGCCACTTTAGATAAAATAAAAGAGTATAATCAGGATATTCCGGTCATCATGCTCTCATCGCAGGATAGAATTGATGTGGCCATAAGCTGTATGCATCATAGGGCCTTTGATTATGTTGTTAAGAGCGAAACCGCTTTTGTTCGTCTGCAAAAGACAATTACCACTATTTTTAAATACCAAAAAATGGAAAAAGAGCTGCAATGGTTCATGGAAAGAATGTAATGTTGGCTGTTTTGAAATAATTATGGTGTGAATTATGTAAATTATTTCAAAAGAGCTGTAATACTCCTTTAAAGACATTTCTCAACTTTGTGTAGTGAAGCCTGTTTCACACGTAAAACTAAAGAACATGAATCCATCAATTCACGGTCGCAACGATCGAAATAAGTCCATTCATATAAAAAGATCATTCGTCTTAATTGGATTGATGAGTTTAGCATTTGGTGCGCATTTAAAAGCTCAGGATAGTCCGGATCTTCATAGGGTCGAATTTGGGTTTCGTTTCATGCCAACAATTTCTGCATTTGATATGCAAACATCATCGGGTGGTACCATTAAGGGAGAAGCAACCCTGGGATACGGTGTTGGGGCAGCCCTTGGATTCAATTTCACGAAGCATGTAGGAATGCACATGGAACTAATTTATAATTCGCTTTCTCAAAAATATAAGGATCAGGAATTAGATCGCGAGATCAATGTCCGCTACATAAATATTCCTCTTTTAATATCGTTCAATACGGGTAAATCAAACCCTGTAAACTTAAGTATAGTTGCCGGTCCACAGCTTGGACTAAATGTTGGTTCAAGTATTAGAGGTTCAGGAGAAAATAATTCTGATACGTTAACGGCTGTTTTAGCTACTAAAAAAAGTGACTTTGGATTTGCGTACGGTGCAGCGCTCGAGTTTGCGCTGAACGAAACAAGAACCATTCGTATGGATATTGGATTTCGCGGTGTGTACGGCTTTGCAAATATAAGTGATACCAAACCAACAACGACCAATGACTCATATTACATTCTTGATCGCGCAACGGTAAGAACCAATGCAGGGTATTTGGGAATTGCATTTCTTTTCTAGTACAAATTTATGATTAAAGCAAAATGAAAAAAATTAAATTGATATTGGTTGCATTTACATTGGTATTTTCAACTATGAATATTGCAAAAGCACAAGTAAACGTAAATGTCAACATAGGTCCTGCCTGGGGACCCGCAGGTTATTCGGGCGTTCGGTATTACTATATACCCGATGTAGAAGCATATTATGATGTGCCTTCGGCCATGTTTATTTATTATAGTGGTGGAGTGTGGGTCCACAGGGCTTACCTTCCGGTACGTTACAGATCTTATGATCTGTACAACGGTTACAAAGTAGTTATGACCGACTACCGTGGTAATAAACCGTATATATATCATAAATCATATAAAGTTAAATATGCCAAAGGTTATCGTGGCAAACCTCAAAAGACTATTGGTATGAAATCCGGAAATAAAAATTCGCAAAAAAAATCTAGCTATAAAGCACAGCCAGGTAAAAAGTCGAATGTTCAAAACGGAGGGAAGTCGGGTGGCGGAAAACAAAAAAGTGGCAGTCATGGTGGTGGAAAAGGAAAAAAATAGGGATCTGTTTAATTCATCGAAAAATTTAGATCGTGTAAAACCAACTTTGATGTCAAAATACATTGTAAAAGTAAAGTCGGTTTATAAGGTAACTTATAATGTGCTGAAAATTGTAACAAAAAAACCGGAAGATTTTATTTATACTCCTGGTCAGGCTACCAAGATCGCTATAAATAGAACAGGTTGGCAATTCGAAAAAAGACCTTTCTCGATTACCAGTTTGCCGGAATATGATTATTTGGAATTTATTATTAAAACATATCCTAGCCGTAAAGGTGTAACAAATCAACTGGTGGATCTTAAAAAAGACGATGAATTGATCTTACATGATCCTTTTGGTGCAATTACTTATAAGGGACAGGGTGTTTTTATAGCGGGTGGAGCCGGTATAACGCCTTTCATTTCAATTTTCAGAGATCTGCAGAACAAAAACGAAATTGGAAAGAATAAACTCATTTTTGCCAACAAAACAAAGGCCGACATAATACTTGAACAAGAATTCAAAAAAATGCTCGGTAATAATTTTATTAATATTTTATCGGATGAAAAGTACAATGGATATTTGCAAGGTGAGATAACTGAAGATTTCATCAGAGCAAATTGTGACGAAACTACCAAACTTTTTTATCTATGCGGACCACCACCAATGATGGAGTCAATTGAAACGCAATTTTCCAATATGCAGGTGGATCCTAAATCAATAATCAAGGAAGAATTATAACAAATCATTAAA
>JAYUZA010000496.1:0-9261 GCA_043752145.1 Flavobacteriales bacterium | reverse complement strand
ATTGCTATTTTTGAAGGACCGGAACACAAATACGTTTTGGCAAACAAGGCTTACGAAAAATTAAGCAACCGCAAAGCAGCCGATTTACTCGGCAAAAGTATGCAAGTCCTTTTTCCTGAATTGATAGGCACAGGCACAGTGGAATTATATGACAAAGTATTGGAAACAGGAGAATCATTTTCTGCTCCCGAATATGCCCTCATACTTGACCTCAAGAATGAAGGGGTACTGCGGCAGTATTATTTTGATTTTTCTATGGAGGCATTGAAAAATAATTCGGGAGAAATTTATGCAGTGATGGCGATGACTTATGATGTTACAGAGCAGGTTGAATCACGAAAAAGGATTGAAGAAAGTGAAAAGAAGGAAGCGTTTTCGCTTAAATTAAGCGATGCTATCAAAGAACTGATAGACCCGGTAGATATACAACTAACTGCCTGCAGAATATTGGGAGAGCATGTGAAAGTGAATAGGGTTCTGTATGGCGAAGTGATAAATGAAGAACAAATAACCATAAATAATAATTACGTAAATGGTGTTTCTCCGATCATAGCCACTTTAGATGCAGAGCAATTTGGTAGGAGTGTAATAGATGCATTTAAACGCAATGAGAAAGTAATTATTAGCGATATCACCACAGACCCCGGATATACTGAAGAAGAAAAACAAAGTTTTCTTTCTCTTGATGTGGTGGCAAATGCCGGGATGGGATTGGTAAAAGGGGGACGTTGGGTTGCTACATTTGGAATGCATTATAATGCTCCAAGGAAATGGACGGCAACTGAAATTTGGTTGTTGGAAGAGACTGCCGAACGCACCTGGGCTGCAGTTGTAAGAGCAAGAGCCGAACAGGCGCTACGAAAATCCGAAGAAAAATACCGCACCCTCTTCACTTCCATTGATCAGGGCTTTGCATTCTGCGAGCTGGTTCGCAACAAAGAAGGAAAAGGAATTGACTTCTATGTGCTGGAGGTAAACTCCACATATGAAAAGCAGTCAGGAGTAAGCGCGGAAATGGTGGTTGGTAAAACCATACTGCAGGTTTTTCCTACACTTGATAAATGGTGGATAGAAACCTACGCTGCCGTGGTAGATGATCAGCGCCCTGCGGTGTTTGAGCAATATTCTGAACCCAGTCAACGCTGGTTAGCAATCAACGCTTATCCCGGTGAGAAGGACAGGTTTGCCATTTTGTTCAGCGACATTACCGAACGCAAACAAGCTGAAGAAAAATTGATAGAAGCAAAGGTATTTGCAGAAAATGCCACTAAGTACAAACAACAGTTTTTATCTAACATGAGCCATGAAATTCGAACTCCCTTAAATTCCATTTTAGGATTTGCAAATGTGTTATTGAAAACGGAATTAGGCGCAGATCAAAAGGAATTTTTACAAGCTATAAAAACAAGTGGCAATTCTTTAAACCTGCTCATAAACGACATCCTTGATCTGGCAAAAGTAGATGCAGGTAAAATGATATTTGTAAAACAACCATTTGAAATACGCAAATCAATCAAATCTATACTGTATTCTTTTGACCTGAAAATAAAGGAAAAGAATTTAGAACTTATACAGGAATACGACAACAAAATACCATCAATGCTCTTGGGCGATTCAGTAAGACTAAATCAGATCATTTTAAACCTTATGAGCAATGCGGTAAAATTTACGCACAAGGGAAAAATCATACTAGGCGTCAAATTACTGCAAGAAGAAAAAGAAGATGTGACTCTTGAATTTTCCGTTACCGATTCAGGAATTGGCATTGCTGAAAACAAAATAAATTCGATTTTTAATCTTTTTGAGCAGGCTGAAAACGGCACAACTACATCTTATGGTGGCACAGGATTGGGGCTTGCCATTGTTAAACAGTTAATAGAAACCCAAGGAGGAAGTATTAGCGTTAGAAGTAAGATAGATGAAGGTTCAATATTTAGTTTTATCCTGCCTTTCGAAAAAACAAATATAAAATCAGAACAAGAAATGGAAATACTAAAACTGGATTCAGGAATTAAAAACCTGCGCGTATTAATAGCAGAGGATGTTGCATTAAATCAACTACTAATCAAAATGATTTTAAATGATTTTGGATGTGAATTTGAAATAGTAGGCAATGGAAAATTGGCAATTGAAAAATTGCAAACCCATGCCTACGATATTGTTTTGATGGATTTGCAGATGCCGGAAATGAATGGGTTTGAGGCAACAGAATACATACGCAAAACAATGAAATCTCAAATTCCAATAATTGCTTTAACGGCAGATGTAACCACAGCAGATGTTTTCAAATGCAAAGAATTGGGAATGGATGACTATATTTCCAAACCTATTGACGAGATACTGCTATATAATAAAATAGTGGAATTAGTAAAAGGAAACAATAATTATTGATGAACAAATATAACATCAATCCATCTGGATGCAATTGCGATGGTAAGCCTTCTTTCCCCCGCGGATCTGGGCATTTTTATTTCCATCTGTATTTATTAAAGAAAAAAAATTTACCTCTGTAATTGATAAAGGATTACTCGCTTCGCTTATGATCCCATTTAGAGGAGACCTGTATAATCGTTACCCTGCGTCTGCTACGCATTCGCGGTATTTTTGTTATAGTACGCTTATGAAAGCAGAGCTTTTGTTTAAGGATTACTCGCTATCGCTCGTGATCCCGAATAGAGGGCTTCAAAGCTGAATGCCCGGTCTGCCTTCGGCATCCCATGTCATTTTTTATTTTCTGTCTTTTACTCAACCTGCGTTTGGTAACGACAGAAAACAAAAAATGCCTCGCTACGCGGGGCATTCAACTTTGGCGGAGAGGGCGGGATTCGAACCCGCGGTACCTTGCGGTACACAAACTTTCCAAGCTTGCACGTTCGGCCACTCTGACACCTCTCCGATTGATCTAAAAAAATAATTTTTTATTCCTTAATTATCCTCCGATTTTTTTTACGAAATCCATGAAGTACTTGCTTGGGAAATGTTTTAGGGAACTGACTCACATTTTCAAATCCCAGTTTTTCATCTCTCCCGTCTTTAGGGATATACGCTGTGCCAAAAATATAATCCCAAATACTTAACGTTAATCCAAAATTCACTCCATACTTTCTTTCGTGTGGCAGATCTTCCACATGGTGCCATATATGCATTTGCGGATTGTTGAAAATGTATTTTAACGGACCCAATGGAAGATAAAAATTCGAATGATTGAAATGTCCAACCGCGAGTGTGAAAATATGCACCATAAAAAAATCGTCAATGCCAAAACCGATCATCGCTAAGGGAACGTATTCTAAACTGCGGTAAACAACATTCTCCATCCAATGGTAACGTAAATGCGCGGCAAATCCCATTTGTTGGACCGAATGATGTACTTTATGGAATTCCCACAGGAACGGAACACGGTGTAGTAAACGATGGATCCACCATTGTGTAAAATCGCGCACCACCAATAAAATTAGTAATTGGACCCATCCGGGTAATTGTCCCACTTCTATTGCAACAAGATTGGTAATCCCAACCGCTGAAAGACCATCATTGAACCAATTTACAACAACCATAGAAGCTGCGTTGTAAATGATCAACGAGAATAAAAAGAAATTAAAGAACATGTAAAAGAAGTCGAGCCAAAAATCCATTCTGAAACGTGGTTGTTGCGTACGCCACGGTTTTATTAATTCAAGGCCGAAGAAAAAAGCCGAAATAAGAATTAACCAATAAAAATAATTGTGAAATGATGGATTGGTAATTTCATACCATAAATATCCTGCATAACCCGAATAACCGTTTTGTATGGTCGTCAAAAACTCATTCATTTAGCGTATCGTTTACAGTTGACCATTCCATCCATGAACCATCATAATTGGAAACATTTTTATATCCCAGCAATTGGGTTAGTACAAAGGTAGTGTGTGCTGACCGCGTTCCCGAATGACAATACACAATTATTTTTTTGTCATTTGTAATTCCTTTTTCCTCAAACATTTGTTTTAATGCCGCGGCATCTTTAAAGCATTGGTTCTTTTCTCCGCCTTCATTGAGCGATGATTTAAATTCAAGATTCGCACAGTCCATAATATTTCCGGCAAAGGCCGCACCATCTTTTAATTTCGAGCCATCGTATTCTTCAAGCGATCGAACATCAAGCAATAACGTGTTTTTATCTTTCAATCCGTTTTTCACATCATCAATACCGGCAAATAATTCCTTTTTTTCTTTTCCTGCAAAATGATATGCTACAGGCTTTACATTAGGCAAAGACTCGGTTAATTCATTTCCCTGTTCTTTCCAATAACTCAATCCACCGTCAAGGATCGAAACTTTTTCATGTCCGAACAATGTTAATAACCACCACAAGCGGCAGGCATCGGAGTTTTGTTTATCGTCATAAATAATTATCTCGTCACCCGTTTTTATTCCCGCATTCCCCAAAAGTGTTTCCAGATCTTTTTTTGAAGAAGTATTATCAGCACTAAACGCTTCGCCACTTATTTGCTCACATGTTATATTAACAGCATTGCTTATATGAGATTTCACATACGCTTCATGTTCCTGCATATCAATTACCGCATAATTTCGTTCGTTAGATTCGTATGAAGCTTCATTCATTCCAAACAATTCGACTGCGCTTATTAATGAAGAGTCTGATCGGGGCAGATCAGTTTTAGTAGTATCACTCGAACAGCTACCAAATACCAGTACTGTAAAAAGTACGATCAACTTAGAATTCCAATGAGGGGTAAATAAATTCATGTGCTTACAAAAAAAATCCTGCCTGAATTTTTGTACAAGCAGGAAATATTCGACTTAATTTTTTTATCCTTTTAAAACCGTTCTTGAAATAACAATGCGTTGAACCTCTGAAGTTCCTTCGTAGATCTGCGTAATTTTTGCATCGCGCATTAATCGTTCAACGTGGTATTCTTTTACAAAACCATATCCACCGTGTATCTGCACTGCTTCAACCGTGTGTTTCATGGCAGTACTTGAAGCAAACAATTTCGCCATCGATCCTGCAAGATCATAATTTTGTTTTTGATCTTTTAACCAGGCCGCTTTCAAACACAAATTACGCGATGCTTCAATTTCGGTTGCCATATCGGCCAACTTAAACTGAATTGCCTGATGTTCGCTAATGGTTTTTCCAAACGCTTTACGTTCTTTTGAATATGCTAAAGCTAATTCATAAGCACCGGCTGCAATTCCCAAAGCTTGCGAAGCAATACCAATTCTACCACCCGACAAAGTTTTCATCGCGAATTTAAATCCAAATCCATCTTCACCTATTCGGTTCGCTTTGGGCACTTTTACATCGTTAAACAACAATGTATGCGTATCGCTTCCACGTATTCCTAATTTATCTTCTTTAGCGCCTACAATAAAACCTTCCATACCACGCTCAACAATAAAAGCGTTAATACCGTGGTGACCTTTTTCGGGATACGTTTGTGCAATTACCAAATAGGTTGAAGCTGAACTTCCATTGGTGATCCAATTTTTTGTTCCGTTCAACAGGTAATAATCACCTTTATCTTCGGCTGTGGTGCGTTGCGATGTTGCATCACTTCCCGCTTCAGGTTCCGACAAACAAAAAGCGCCTATTTTTTCGCCTTTTGCTAAAGGAACTAAATATTTTTGTTTTTGCTCTTCGCTGCCAAATGTTTCAAGTCCCCAGCAAACAAGTGAATTGTTTACGCTCATACAAACCGATACCGAAGCATCAACTTTTGAAATTTCTTCCATGGCCAGCACGTAAGAAATGGTATCCATACCGCTTCCACCGTATTTGGGGCTCACCATCATTCCTAAAAAGCCTAATTCACCCAATTGTTTTATTTCTTCAACCGGAAATTTTTGTTGCGTATCGCGTTCAATAACGCCTGGTTTCAATACATTTTGTGCAAAATCACGCGCTGCGTTGCGAACTGAGATATGCTCTTCTGAAAGTTCAAAATTCATTTTTTTCGTTGTTTTTAGGAGATGACAAAGATATATTTTTACGCCAATTATTAAACTTAATTTAATTAGCAATGGCAGCAAAAATATCGATCATCGGACTAATGTCGGGCACCTCGGTTGACGGGCTGGATGTGGCGTACTGCCGGTTTGATGCAAAGCACAATTACGAATTGGTAGCTGCTAAAACCTATCCTTATCCTGCTCATTTAAAGCATAAATTGAGGAATTGTATGGCTTTAGGCAATGTGCAATTACTTGAATTAGATGCCGAATTGGGTGCATTTTTCGGGGAAAGGGTGAACGAATTTTTGAAAAGATCGGACCTTAAAAAGCCTGATGCAATTGCCTCACATGGCCATACGGTTTTTCATAATCCCAGAAAAAAATACACCCTTCAAATTGGTAAGGGCTCTCATATTGCGGCTATAACGGGTATTCCTGTCGTTTGCGATTTCAGAAATACTGATATTGCTTTGGGCGGACAAGGCGCTCCTTTAGTTCCCATTGGCGATAAATTACTTTTTGGCAAATACGATTATTGTTTGAATTTGGGAGGCATTGCCAATATCTCTTATGAACATCAGGGTAAACGATTGGCTTACGATATTTCGCCCTGTAATTTGCCGGCTAATATGTTGATGAATGGTGTTGGAAAGGAGTTCGATATGAACGGGGCTCGGGGAAAAAACGGGACAATTATCGCGCCTTTGTTAGATGCGCTTAATCAGCTTGAATTCTATAAGAAAAAAGCGCCAAAATCGTTGGGCCGCGAATGGATCCAAAACGAACTCATGCACTTTTTGCAAGCATACAATGATTTGTCTAACGTATTGCGTACTTACTACGAGCATGTGGCAACACAAATTTCAAAACACATCACCAAAAAAGGCGCAACGGTTTTAATTACGGGTGGCGGTGCGCGCAATACATTTTTAATGCAGTTGATTCATCAAAAGTCAAATGCGGTAATTGTAAGTCCTCAACCCCAGATCATCGAATTTAAAGAAGCCCTTATTTTTGCCTTCCTGGGTTACTTACGCATTAACCATAAAGTAAATTCCCTTAAATCGGTTACCGGAGCAAGTAAAGATTCTATTGGCGGCTGCATTTATTTAGGTTAAAGTCCTCTCATTTCTGATGTCCGATGTCTGACATCTGATGTCTATTAACAAGGATTTTGTGAATTTTAACTATCCCTTACGTAACTATTTTAGGCCATATCCCGTATTTTCGCCCATGTATATGTATGCTGAAATAGAATCGGATAAGAATGAGCAAAGCATTAGAGCTATTGTTTTAACCCTGCTTATAACAGTAGGAGTTATTCTTTTATTGATGTTCATGAATCTGTATCGTCCAAATCCTTTGCCAACCGAAGTAATTGTTGAACTTCAATTAGGTCTTGGCGAGCCCGATGCCGGTGGCGGAAGCGGTGGAGCTACAAAAACCGATGTTGCCGTTGTTCAGGAACAAGAGGAAGCAAGTTCAATAGACGAAGAAAATGTAAAGGAAGCTCCGGTGGTTACCACACCAAACAACGTTAGTGTGAAGCCCGTTAATAATAATGTGAACGTAAAACCAAATAATACAAAACCCATCAATCAAAATGCTTTGTTCCCCGGTGGAGGTAACGATGGTGAAGGCGGTGGAAATGATAACGGAAAAGGAGATGGAAAAGGTGACGGGAATGGTCCCGGATTTGGTCCCGGTGATAAGCCCGGTGTGCATGGCCTTGGTGGAACCGATTGGTCAATGGAAGGAAGAACAATGGTTTCAAAACCAACTTTGACCGATAGTTTTGACGAAGAAGGAAAAGTTGTGGTGAATGTTTGGATCGATCAAAACGGAGCAGTAACACGTACTTCTATTAACGAAAGTTTAACCAATACCAGCAGCCCTAAATTGCGCTCCATTGCCGAAAAAGCGGCCAAAAAATGGAAATATTCAACCAGTACAAAAGCATCTGTTGAACAAAAAGGAAGTGTAATTTATAAGTTCGTTCTTAAGTAATGAATTATACGCAGGCTATTCATTTCCTGTATTCGCAAATTCCCGTTTTTCATAACATTGGTGCAGCAGCATACAAACCCGGCTTTGATAATACCTATGCTTTGGCAAAGGCTTGTGGCGATCCGCAAAACGGATTAAAATGTATCCACATTGCCGGTACAAATGGTAAAGGCTCTAGCTCACATATGCTTGCATCGGTATTTCAGGAATTGGGATGGAAAACCGGTTTATATACCTCACCACACCTAAAAGATTTTCGCGAACGCATAAAAATTAATGGTAAATCCATTGATAAAAAATTTGTGACCGATTTTGTAAATAAAAACCAAGACATTATTCATAAAATAAAACCTTCTTTTTTTGAATTGACTTTTGTGATGTCACTCGATTATTTCGCGAAACAAAAAACCGATATCGTTATTATTGAAACAGGTTTGGGGGGAAGACTTGACAGCACCAATATTGTTTCCCCTGATCTGAGTATCATTACCAACATAAGTAAAGACCATGTACAGTTTTTAGGAAATACCTTGTTAAAGATCGCTGGCGAAAAAGCGGGAATCATTAAACGAGGAATCCCCGTGGTGATAGGCGAAGCAGATAAACCCATTGCGAATTTATTTTTAAAGAGAGCAAAGTCGTTGGAGAGTCCCATATTTTTTGCAGAAAAAAGACCGCTGCCAAAAAAAAATATTTGTGAATTGAAAGGAACCTTCCAGCGCAAGAACATGAAAACTGTTTTGGAAAGTGTAGATGTATTGAATAAGTCGGGATATTCAATTCCGAATAAAATTGCACTAAAAGGAATAGCTAAAGTGATTACCAATACGGGTCTGCAGGGGCGATGGCAAACACTTTCAAAAAAACCTTTTATTATTTGCGACATTGGCCATAACGAAGCGGGAATTAAAGAAGTGATTAAAAATTTGAAGAAAGAAAAATTCAAAAATTTACATTTTGTAATCGGTGCCGTGAACGATAAGGATGTTTCATCAATGCTCATACAATTACCAAAAAAAGCGACATATTATTTTACCAATGCTAAAATTCAGCGGGCACTTCCTGCAAATGAATTAAAAGAATTGGGAGCAAAATATAAATTGAAAGGAAATGCTTTCGATTCAGTTAAGAAAGCCCTTACAGCGGCTAAGAAAGCATTTCGAACAGGGGATCTTATTTTTGTTGGTGGAAGTAATTTCGTAGTGGCCGAGATTTTGTAAAAGCGCATGACTTCGTCCTGCTTTTCTGACGCAGATTTCACAGATTCCGCTGATTGACAAGCGTGCGACAAAAATT